>DATFBV010000023.1:0-12897 GCA_035253605.1 Nitrososphaera sp. | reverse complement strand
GGATGAACCTTCATTTGAGCAGGCATTTTCAAAAGCTGTTACTTTCGCACCTTTATTTAATACTTCTCAAGGTACCTGTTAATTGTTAGACAGATTTATTCTAATATGACAAAATTACATACCTACACTTGACTGATGGGTCAATTAATAACTGGTCCAAGACTTCATTACGAAAAAAATTGAACACCCTAATACAGCGAAGGAATACATACGAGGTCCATTTCAAAGCTGCATGTCAATTATTTCTTATTTCAGCGGTTGTACTCCCTTCCATCTGAAACTAAAAGCGGTTTGCCCACTACCTGGTGCAGGAAATGCTAAGTGAAATAGTCCTTCTGACAAGATATGATAATGGCATTGCGCATCATATAGCAAAGAAGGACTTTTCTTAATTGCGCCTGGAGTTGTTTAATGATAAGCAATAGAAGTCGAAGAAATTATTGAAGATATCAGACCTTATTTGAGCTTTCACAATATAGATATATTCTGCTTCTGTGGAGAAAAGATAATGCAAAAATGCAGTTGCGGCAGGGACTCGAGATCATTTGAAGCTTGTACGCCTCTTGGTTGCAATACGTTTGTCGTCTGCACCGGCTGCTTCAAAGATGTCTTGGAATGCTCATGTAAGTCTACGTAGGCTTGTACCGCAATACAGCGCCTATCTTACCAAGGCTGGCTAACTGGGCCCCTTCTTCTGTCTTGCCGGAAATGACTTCAAGTCTGCAACCTGTCTTTATGGCAAGCTCGTTGAGGTAGTCGACTATATCTTTGTCCACAACTTCGAGATCATTACTAGAGCATGATGGGCACTGCTTTGAAAGCCAATCCTGCTTGGTAGCGACGACTTGTGACCTATCTACTATTATTTTTTGAATATTCTTGCAGGTTTTGCACTTAATCTCCAACTTGGTGTACTGGATATCGTCGGTTACTAATACCAGATCTGCTACACCACCTTCAAGGGCCTTGACTACGTCGTGAATACCATATATCCCAAGACCACGCCCAGAATGTACTTCAGTCATAAATCTTCTGATCAGTTGTTTTTCTTCCATCACCCTAAATTCCTGCAAGATACCCTCTTTTTGCGCCTTTTCTATTAGCTCACGCACACCTTCTCCACCAGAATAGGACGTGTCAAGAGTTGCTATAACGCTCTTCTGCAGCCGATAGTCAAGATACTCTTCTTTTAAAAAATTCTCCTTTGTTGGTCCTGGACCTCCAACAATTGTGCCTTTTATATCATATTGATCTAGGAAAACCTTTTTCGCATGCTCTGCAACTCTGTGATAATATTCATTCAACTCATTTTCTCTCAACCTTTCAAACCTCCTTGCAGACTGGCCACCTTGACGGTGTTTGCCAGCTACTCCTGAAGTTATAGAATCAATAACTTCCCAATGATCACCAGTAAGTATGCCAATGCCTGTCTCCTGTGTGTCAATCGATAGAATTCCAATGACTTTGTCGTCTTTCATCATTTCCTTTAGGTGGTCGGTCCAAAAGTGATCGTCACATCGATAAAGACTGATTTGGACCGGCTTTGGCGGAAGCACAGGATATATCTCAATTTTCTCTTTGCCAATTCCTTTTTCATTTGGAATCGCACCACAAAATATTATGAGACCATTTTCTGGTGTCTCTTTAAACAGTTTTAGTTGCTCAATGGTTCTACTAAGTGCATCCTGCACATGAGTTCTGGTAAGATCTGACTTTATGTTTGAAGCAGTGCCAGCCTCGTTGCGAAGTTGTGAAATAACGTCAAATACTGGCCGGCGAGGTGGAATGTAAACAGTGACAAGTTCCGTCCCATGTCCGGATATACTTGACAGTTCGTTTATCATCTTGGTCAGCTTGTATCTTTTTACTGAATCCCACTTGCTGTTGCCATCATTTGACATTGAATATTGTAACAACAAAAATTTGTGTGAACATAATATAAGGCTTCAACCCCTCAGGTAGCTTATAAATGCGAGGATCAAGAAACTAGGAGTCGCAAAAGATGATACCAAGGCTCGAATACATCAAGCAGGCCAGAGCAAGACTGGGAATAACCCAGAGAAAGCTTGCCACTTTGACAGGAATTAGCACATCAATGATAAATCAAATTGAATCTGGAAGATGCAAACCTAGCTATGAAACTGCTCGTAAAATCTTTGAAGTCTTAAGTTCACTTGAAGGTCGCACGTCCATGAAGGCTGGAGATATTTGCAGTCGCTGGCCCATTTCCGTACAAAAGGACGAAAAGCTTCACAAGGCAATAGATGTTATGCGTGTCAACTCAATAAGCCAGATCCCGGTATTTGACTCTTCCAGAGTGGTAGGCATACTTACAGAGGATGGACTTGCCAAGGTCATGTTAGAAAAAAATGAGAAAGATCTCAAGGATATGCACGTTTTTGAGGTGATGGAACCGCCACCGCCTATAGTCGATGTGTCGACGCCGGCAAAAGCGCTTGTTCCACTTGTAAGATTTGCAAAGTGTATCTTGGTAAGTGAGAAGGGTAATGTAATTGGCATTGTGACAACAACTGACACACTTAAAATGGTTGAATAACCTTTTATTCTTTCAACTTTTCAAGGCCAACACAGCAGTCTGCACACTTGATGCACTCGCTGCAAATGCTAATCTCACTTCCCATTGGTAGTGTAGCGGAACAGAGAGCACATTCCTTATTTGATTGCATTTAGGTTGATCAATATGCTATGGATCAAAACACTATTTGAATAGTTCTATCATTGTCCCTGTGATTTATTGGAATGCTTTGCACACAACAGGGTTAAACAGTTTGATAATAGAATAGAACCTCATCTCATGGCTCTTGTCCTTTTAATCGAGAAGGAAAAACAATCTAAAGCTTAGATGAAAAAATATCATTTAAATTCTTCTTCTAATAATGCACGTCTTTTGCTCATCCTAAATAGATTGTCTGCTCTGCTAAGTGCTTCGTCTCTTGATCGCTTAAACACCATCGATTGAATAAGCAAATGGTTCTCGGGGATCACCATGCCTGTTTGGTCGTCAGAGTAAGCTATTTTCACTGTGTCATCTTGTATTCTCAAGATATCTTGGTGAATATGCACCATATTAGTGTCACCATGAGGAAATCCGAGCTCCAGCGCCTTTTTCCTAACATCTCCAGTGCCCTTGGCTGAGCTGATAATTGCGACTCCAAACTCATCTCGGAAGCACTCTAATATCTCATCTTTTGTTGGCACTGCCCCATCACTAAATCGAACAAACATCTGATGTAAGTGCATCATCCTTGATGGCACTTTGAAAGCGTCGACATATAGGTTAACATTAGGGATAAAGTCCTTGACATCGTCTTGATGGTGTGGGTTCCTGTCCCACTCAATCGAGTCCTTGACAGCCTTGCTATCTTCAAGATCTGCCCACCTTCTAACAAGTTCGATATCAAATCGCCTGATTCTATCGCCAAACCTTTGAATCAGCGGCTGCATTACTCTCCCCATACCAGACACATTACAGCTACCTTGTATTACATATTTCTTGCCAGCAGCCTTGTCGTAGTTGACACGTGAGTTGTGGATCATATCCGCTACTGCACGTTCGCCATTCCTATCTTCTCCTCCCTGAAATATTGCAGGCTTGTTCATAGGCTCATAGAACTTCTTCTTGTTCTCATACCCTGCCCCTTCCTTCGCCGCATCTACCACTAAGTCGCATCGCTCTAGTGCTTCTTCAATTGAGCCCGTCACGTTATAGCCTCGTTCTTTGAAGTTCCCGACTGCTCCCTTCGGCACATATACATCATAACGGTTTTCAAGTGCCTCCTTCACTTTCTCGTCTATGCTATATTTTGCAACGCCGACTAGTTGGATCTCTTTGTCGACTGCGAGTGCACTTGCAAGACGGCGCCCTATATTTCCATATCCATTAATGAAGACCCTGACCATAACAAACACTCGAGCTTTATTACGCGATTCATTAGTTTGTATATATTATATAGATTCCTGCGCCCTTTGGCCGATTTTGGGCAGCGCAGTAAACTTAAATACCGAATAAATCTCCATTGTTATGGAGACTATGCACAGAGGCGGTCACTTTTGGTACCTTTGAAGGTCTTGTATTAAATGATTCTTTAGTTCCAGAGAGGTGTTTTCGATGAAGATACTAATTATCGACAATTATGACTCTTTTGTATACAATCTTGCACAGCTACTCGGAGAGCTAAGAACAGAACCTATAGTTTTAAGAAATGACAAGATAACACTGGAAGAGGTTGTTAAAATGGATCCTGATGCAATAGTTATATCGCCAGGTCCGGGTCATCCAGCAGATCGCAAGTACTTTGGTGTGTGTACAGAAATCATAGGAAAACTAGGACATAGGGTCCCTATATTGGGAGTCTGCCTCGGACATCAAGGAATAGTCCACGCCTTTGGCGGCAAAGTCATCAATGCTAAGAAAATTAGGCACGGCAAAACAAGCCTGATACAATACACAACAGATAGGCTCTTTGAAGATGTTACAAACCCATTCAAGGCCACCCGCTATCATTCACTTGTAGCTGATAAGCATACCTTCCCATCCTGCCTTGAAGTGACTGCAAGATCACTGGATGATGGCGAGATAATGGGCATCAGACATAGGCAATACCTTATGGAAGGAGTTCAGTTCCATCCTGAGTCAGTGCTGACAGGCGACGGAAGAAGGATGCTTTTGAACTTTATCTCTATGGTGAAAAAATGACGGTATCAACTGATTTGCGACCTGAGATAAAAAAATTGGTCGCAAAGTCAGAGCTATCGGGTGCAGAAATCACTCAGGCGCTTGATGCAATCCTTAGAGGACTGGTTCCTGAGACGGCTGTAGCGGCTTTTCTTGTCGCTCTTACAATGAAAGGTGAGACGCCTGACGAGCTTAGATCAGTTCTTATTTCATTGAGAAACCACTCGACAAAGATAACGCCTCGAGTAAACGGATCACTGATTGATACGTGTGGAACAGGGGGCGATTCGATCAAGTCGTTTAACATCAGCACTGCTGCAGCCATAGTGGCATCTGCAGCCTCTGCCAAGGTGGCCAAGCACGGCAACAAGTCAAGTTCTAGCGTCTGCGGCAGCGCAGATTTTCTTGAGTACATCGGCCTTGATCTTAACACCTCACCCTCTAAGGTTCAATCTTGCATCGAGAACACTGGCATAGGATTTCTATTTGCTCCAATATTCCACCCGTCAATGAAAAACGTCGCCTCAGTGAGGAAGACTATCGGGGTTAGGACAGTGTTCAACAAGGTCGGTCCGCTGAGCAACCCTTGTAGTAACATATCCGGTCAACTGATTGGAGTGTTTGAGCCGGAACTTCTAAAAGTTTTCTCTGAGGTGTGCGCGGGTTATCTAAGCGAAGCCATGATAGTGTATGCACATGACGGTTTTGACGAGCTTTCAAACACATGCGAAAATGACATCTATTGGATTTCAAGAGAAACTCAAACAACAAGAAGGATACGTCTTCATCCTAATGCTGTCGGAATGGAAGTAGCTAAGGCAGGACAATTGGTAGTGAATTCTAAAATAGATTCGGTTAGGAGTACTATGCAGACAATTTATGCAAAGGGAAGCAGGGAAAAAAGTGATATTGTGGCTCTCAATGCAGCTGCTGCCCTTGTAGTGGGCAAAATTGCCTCCAACCTTAAAGAAGGTTTGGAAGATGCAAGACAAGCGATGAAAAGCGGCAAAGCAATTGACAAATTGTCAGAGATGATAAGATACTGCGGAGACTTGGAAAAATTAAGGGAGGCGGAGAAAAGGTTTTCTCTTATCTGATCTAGTCATCCTCTTTTTCTCTTGCTGTCCTTTTCTTTGGCAGTTCTGAGTCGATATCGTCAATGCCCTTTTCATTTACAGTAAATCTGACATCAGAGTATGGGTGGTATGGCGAGTCAATTATCTTCGCTATTCTATCATTGCCAGCCTTGCGCAGGTATATCCTATATGTTGATGCATGTCCTATTACATTTCCGCCTGCTGGTTTGGTTGGATCTCCAAAGAAGGTGTCTGGCGTAGACTGAACTTGGTTTGTAACAATGATTGCCACATTATAAATTTCAGCAATCTTTACCAGCTTATGCATGATACTGTTGAGACGCTGCTGCCTGTCTGCTAGAGTGCCTCGGCCAGCGAACTCGGCGCGATGGAGCGAAATGATACTATCAATTATTATCATTTTGGCCTTAAAGTCGTCGATGTATTTGCCCATCGACTTGACTATTAGCTCAAGATGGCTGCTATTATAAGCCTTGCATATTGCTACCTTCTTCAGTATTTCACTTGGGTCCACACCTCTTGCTCTTGCTATTTGATCGACTCTCTCTGGTCTAAATGTTCCTTCGGTGTCGATCAATATGGCTCCGCCGCCAAGCCCGCCTTGTTCCATTGGCAGCTGGGCGGTGACGCACAAGGTATGGCATATTTGGGATTTGCCGCTTCCAAATTCACCATAAAACTCTGTAATTGCTTGAGTCTCAATACCGCCAAGTAGCAATTCGTCAAGGGACTTTGCTCCAGTACTGCAGCGCAAAAGAGACTTTCTCTTTTCAAGCTCAACGTCTGCTGTAGTAAATTCATTGTCAAGTATGCCGCTCTCCCTCAACAGCTTTTGTGCTGCCATGATAAAAGTAGCAGCAGTTTCTTTTGAGCCGCCTAAATCTGTAGCGAGCTCCTCGGGTATTGCTGTAGCCAGCTCCATAACTGAACCTATTCCTGCTTCCTTCATTTTGCGGGCTGTAGTTGGCCCAATACCTTCAATATCCTCTACCTCTAATTCTGCTACATTTCTTGAAGCATTTGTCATTGGATAGTAGCTTTTAGAGGAGCTATATAACGAATGGTGCACTGCAGGGGGAGGGGGCGTATAGAGACAGCAATTTAGAATACTAAAAAGGAGTTTCGGAGCATCTTATGTCAGTTCATCCATCAGGTATCTTGGACATTTTTTGTTTTGTTTTGCTTTTGAGCTATTAAGTTGCACAAGTAGATTAGCTCCATATTATTTCAGGTCTGGTCTGTCGAGCACTTCAAGAGGTGTGCAAGGTATTACTTCTCTAAATTATAACAATTGCTTCTGTTTTACAATGCTCAAAACAGTTGTACGTATGTATACTTGTCTCCCTTTACAATGTTACCAGCCGCCAGGAAAACAGAATGCGATTGTTATGTTGCAGACGGCGTACTTGAGGCAAAGGTATCTTTGCAATCTTCAGACCTGCTATATTTTTATATCATCTTCTTTAAGCCTTATTCTGTTGTCGGAGAAAGATTTGGAGTCTCTTGGGTGGGATGATCTTGTTGCGCAAAAGCGCCAGCTCACTGGCGAACTCAAAGAGCTGTCAGATAAGGTTATTGACATTGACAGAAACCAGTTCCGCTCAATAGGTAATAGCATCAAGGAGCAGAGAAGTCTTCTTGATGCTCACACCGAGAGACTAAAGCAAATACGCTCTGAAGTAGATAGTCGTAACTCTGAGCTATTGTCAGTAAGCGAAAAACTATCACAATCAAGGAACTTTCTTTCGCTGATGGAGGCTCGACTTCCTTCAGAAAAGGAAGAGGATTTGCAGGCAATAGTGCGAAAGAATCAAGATATAATTGATGCCAAAGACTACAAGAGTGAACGTGAAAAGAACGAGATTTTATCCCGGATAAAGGACGCCACAATGAAACAAGAGGCAATTAAGGCTACCCGTACAACAAGAGAACAATTCTCCCAACTGAATCAGGAATCTGCTAATATCAATAATGCCATAAAGCAGTTAAATGAAGAGCGCAACTCGCTTCGAAGCAAGATATCTGAGATAAATGCCATACTGGACAACTTATATGATTCTAAAAGGAAGCTTACCTCAGAGCATCAATCTCACCTCACAAGGTACGACAGCATAGCAAGGCAGTTTGATGCAATAAATGCACGGCTTGATTCAATGTCTGAGATGAGGCGAAAGCAAAGAAAGGAGTACGGTTATGTCCAGCAAAGCGATGCCCTTTTCAAAGTAAAGGAAGAAGCAAAGAAAAAGCTGCAATCAGGATCAAAGCTTAGCCTTGAAGAATTGAAGCTACTCTACGGGGATAAAGATTAATTTGATTTGCTCAACGCGTAAGTAAGTAATTAATTAGATTATAACATGGGAATAGATGATTTTGCGTTTGCATGTTCTGTTGACGGCTCAATAGTTGGATATTTCACATATCATGAACAGACCATGCTGATTGTACAATCCGAGCAGGAAGCAAAGGCAGGTATTAACAACTTTATCAGGATCGCAGAACCTTTCATGGAGCCCCTTATTTCTCATGAATCGATTCATGTAATCATAAAAAAACTAGAGGGTATTGAAGCATCAGATTCACTTGATGAAATCGAAGTCATTGTGGAACGCGATGGAATAAAGCTACAGGTGCCGCTAAATTTTATACACTATTCACGTGACAATTCGGGAGTTGTCCTCCCATTTTAAGAAAAAAAATTTTGTGTGGTGGTTATTGCGCGCTATTTGATATCGTCAGATATCTCCCGCTGGCTTATTGCCATCTCATCGACGCGAATTGTTACCTTATACCATTTTTCATTGTGTTTGAAAATATGTGCAGATGCTTTTTTGTTGCCGGCAGAGCCGTATCCTCCGACACGCTCGCTCAGCCTAGAGCGCAACTTATCAACTTGATATTGCGCTATCATCAGGTTTCCTATTATGTTCTCTAACTCTATATCCCGCTCTTCGTCTATGTCAGGAACTTGGGGGTTGTTCTTTCTAGTCTGCATTCTCAATGTACATCCTGTTTCCTACACTGTAGTGGACCTCATCAATGTAGTACGCAGTGTCAACCACTGGTGACGACAGATTTGCACCACACACCGGCACTCCCTCTATCTGTTCTTCTTCTTCTATTAGAAGACTCATTTGAGTAAATAGTTAAACACATCAAATAATAACGGATAGTATGAATGTACTCTAAGACGTAAGTAAAAACTAATTCTAGTTAAATACAAGGGCTGTGAAACTAAGGCCTATACATAATCCGTAATCTTTGAGTTTGCTGTGTCTTTTATCAGCTTTGACAATTTTTTCATTTCGAGGGACGATGACGGCGGCTTGATGGCCATAATCATTTGTAAAAATTCTAATTCCTGTTCAGTCATACCTAGATTTTCAAAATAGAGCTGGTTGAAGATGAGTTTTTGAAATATGCGCTCTAGTGCAACAAGGCGGCTATAGGCTTTACTGCCTGTATTACTGCCCTCTAATACCTTAGCCAAGATGGTCTTTTTAACATTGAGGACGCCGCTTGAAATCAGATGGTCAAACGTTGAAACTACTTCGAAGTGATCATCTATACCAGTATAGCATATTAGAGTAGTGGGCAGGAATTTGCCAAAACTGCGGGCTAGTCTTGAATGATGCTTGTCAAGCACCAATATAGATAATCCAAATGCCAATATCGCATCTATTATCTGCTTTGGCAGGCGCTCATCTAATACGTCATCGTCTGATTTGATTTCGATAGGAAAAAATCGTATGCAATCTATTCTGCATTTTTCGTTACGAGCAAAGTGTTTTAGCAACTGTGTTCGTACAAGCATGTTATTGTACTGACCATAGTCACGCATACCATTAGGTTCCTTAGTCACTGCTGCTATCAAAAGGTCAAAGCTGCGGAAGTGAGCCTCTTCGACTATCCGTATTTCAGATGTTGGTATAAGATCATTGTTCTTGACGTGATTTGATCTAAGCGAGCTACAAAATAGCCATTTGAGCTCTCTCTCATTCATTGCATAGTTTTTGCAGCTTACGTTAATGTATTTTGTCCTACTCGCTTTTGCAGGCCCTTTTCATGGACCTTGTAAAATTCTGGAGGTCACGGAGCATCTTCTTCCCTGAGCCTTCCGATATTTTGTCAATGATTGCACTGCCCACAATAATTGCCTCTGCGCCAGCGGCTATCATGGACTTAGCGTGCGCCGGCGTGCTTATTCCAAACCCTACTGCCACAGGCACTTTTGCTCCAGCAACTTGCTTAACTGTTCTAATTGTGTTCATAGTGTATTTCTGAAAAGAACTGCGGGCACCAGTTATGCCATAAACCGATACAACGTATAGAAAGCCGGTGGTGCTAGCGACGATTTTGCGCAGCCTCGCCTCTGGTGTGTTTGGCGATACAAGGAATACCGTCGCAAGGTTAAGCTTGGAAGCCATTAATGAATATGTGTCTGCCTCATCAACGGGCATGTCTGGTAATATGAACCCGTCCAGTCCACATTTCTTGGAGTCAGATAAGAATTTTTCTATGCCTGCCCTGACAAGGATGTTTGAATAGGTCATCGCAAGCAACGGGAGATTTGGATATTGCTTTCTTACACCCTTTACTAAATGGAGAGCCTTTTCTGGGGTCATGCCTTTTCTCAGTGCAGCGTTTGAAGCCGCCTGTATGGTCGGACCGTCGGCCATAGGGTCTGAAAAAGGAATTCCCACTTCAATAATATCGGCGCCACCCTCCACTAATGCGCTGATAACCTGCTTTGAACTACTGCTGTCTGGATACCCTGCAACTACATAACAAATTAAAGCTCTTTCGCCTTTTTCTGCTAGCTCTCGGAATTTTTCAGTGATTCTATTTTGCATTTTTCATCTTTTTCTTTCTATTGCTCTTGTTCTTGTTGAGATAATCTTGAACTATTTCTACGTCCTTGTCTCCTCGACCTGAAAGAGTGACTACTATGACGTCGTCCTTTCTCATTTCCTCCGCAAGCTTCATTGCATGTGAAATTGCATGTGATGGTTCCAGAGCAGGGATTATCCCTTCTAATCTCGACAACGCAAGGAATGCTTCGATAGCCTCCTGGTCGGTAGATACAGCATATCTTGCACGTTTGAACTCTTTGAGCATTGCATGCTCTGGTCCAACACCAGGATAGTCAAGTCCTGCAGATATACTGTGGGTTTCAATGACTTGGCCACAGTCATCCTGCAGTAAACGGGTGAACATTCCATGTAGGATGCCTTCTGAGCCAGCTACAAGACTAGCTGAATGCTTGCCTGATTTGATTCCTTTGCCTCCTGCTTCTACACCATACAGTAGCACATCCTGATTATCAAGAAATGCATAAAATGAGCCTATAGCGTTGCTTCCTCCGCCAACACATGCAACAATAGAGTTGGGCATGGTTCCCTCCATTTTCAATATCTGCTGTTTTATTTCTCTCCCAATCACACTTTGAAAGTCCCTGACCATCATTGGATAAGGATGAGGACCTACGGCCGAGCCAATAAGGTAGTATGTAGTCTTTACGTTTGCTATCCAGTCACGGATTGCCTCGTTTATTGCGTCTTTTAGGGTCTTGCTCCCTGACTCGACAGGATAAACCTTTGCCCCCAATAGTTCCATCCTAAAGACATTCAGCTTTTGTCGCTCAAAGTCCTTAGCTCCCATAAATATTTCTGCAGGAAGTCCAAGTACTGCACATGCTATGGCTGTGCCAACACCATGTTGGCCAGCACCGGTTTCAGCAATTATCCTTCTTTTGCCCATCTTTTTTGCTAAGAGCGCCTGCCCAAGGGTGTTATTGGTTTTGTGGGCGCCTCCGTGTAAAAGATCTTCGCGCTTTAGATATATCTTGGCGCCTCCTAAGTGTCTTGTTAAGTTCTTAGCAAAGTAAAGCGGTGTAGGCCTGCCAGCATATTGGGAGAGATAATAAGTAAGTTCCTTCTGGAAGTCAGGGTTCTTTTTGTATTTCTCATAGGCGAATTCCAACTCCTCAATTGCTGGAGATAATGTTTCGGGTATGTACTTTCCGCCATACTTTCCAAATTTTCCACCTATTGGATAACTTCCTAACAAAGACGTATCATGTAGTGTTCAAGGAGCTATTTTAAGGGATGTTTAATTCTAAAATGCGTAATACAATTGTGAGATCTTGGCACTGATCTCGGGAGTTTGCATTATACTTGTTCCCACCAAAAAGCCGTCTGCTCCTATACCCTTCAAGTATTGTATATCTTTTGGACTGCTAATGCCGCTCTCGCTAATTATGATAGTGTTGCCTTTGTCATGCATCTTGAGCAACTTCTCAGTATTTGTAATATCTACCTGCAGGTTGTCAAGGTTGCGGTTATTGATGCCGACTAAATCCTGTTTCGTATTTAGCACTTCTCCAAATTCTTGTTCGGTATGAACTTCAACAAGTACCTCAAGGCCTCTATTTTTTGCATATTCTAAAAGTTTCTCCATACTATCCTCTGCCAGGTTATGGTCAAATATGGATTTGATAAGCAACACACAGTCTGCACCGACTTTCTTACCTGCTTCTATCTGGACAGCGCTTACTGTGATATCTTTCATCAGTATGGGGATCCCGGGCAATGCTTTTCTAATGGTCGCCAAATATTCAATTGAGCCATCGAACAAAAAAGGCTGTGTCAGGACTGATATCCCCACTGCTCCTGAATCTACCATTGTCTTTGCGATTTTTGCCGGCTCTGTCTTACTCCTTATCTTTCCTTGAGAAGGCGAGGAGAATTTTATCTCGGTAATGAGAGGAGCGTGAGCGCATAAGGTGATGGCTTTTCTAAGGCTTATCGTATCATGAATAGATAGATGGTTTGTTTCATAGGCACCCTCATTTATGGCCTTGTAGGAGTTATCGGCTAGATGTTTTAGGCCAAAGTTAGTCCTGACAAATTCAGCCATATGCGTACTTCTTTCGAAACGTTTCTAATAGATTTATAGCTAGCACATCCTAGTGCGCATGTGGCGGAGGTGCACCACTTTTAGCCAAGGCTTCATTGAATGTACCAGCGGACTTTTCATGAAACTCTAGATTTGATTGATCTACCTTGATTGCCTGTGGAGGGCACACTGAAACACAAGCCATGCACC
>DATFBV010000022.1:0-4413 GCA_035253605.1 Nitrososphaera sp. | reverse complement strand
GTACCATAAATTGTTATTGTCCTATAGTTATTTTTATTAAAAATACTTTATAAATTGCCATAATAGAGGTAAGCCATTTGAGAAATAAGAAATTCGTCCTTGATACTAGCATCATCATAGACGGCGAAATAACAAAGATGCTTGAAGCGGGTAACATAGAGCAAGAGAGCGACATTATTATCCCTCTGGCAGTTCTAGATGAGCTCCAGTCTCAGGCATCTATGAACAAAGAGCATGGCTTTGTAGGGCTTGAAGAGATAAAGAAAATGAGGGAGCTCTGTACTGCAAAAAACATCAGCCTCCGTTTTGTGGGTCAGCGGCCTGACCTTGATGACATCAGGCTTGCAAAGCATGGCAGGATAGATGCAATAATCAAAGATGTTGCGATGCACGAATCTGCTACGCTCATCACGGCTGACTATGTGCAGGCGCTGGTCGCAGAGGCGCAGGGCGTCAAGGCATTGCATATTCAGACACCAACTAAGACGACTGACCTAGAATTTGAAAAATACTTTGATGATACCACAATGAGCGTCCACTTAAAGGAAGGAACATTTCCAATGGCAAAGAGAGGAAAGCCAGGTAACTTCCAGCTTGTCAAAATAAGCCAAGAAAAGAGCACCTATCATCAGCTGTTAAACATAATCAGGGAAGTGTCTGAAGCGAGCAGGGTTACAGGCATGGGCTCTGTAGAAATAAGCAGAAGTGGTGCCACCGTCCTTCAGTTTGGCAACTTCAGGATTGCAATAACAAGGCCGCCATTTTCTGACGGACTAGAAGTGACAATAGTCAGACCAATCATTCGGCTTGAACTTGAAGATTACAATGCAAGCAACAAACTGATGGAGCGGCTTTCCGGCAAGGCAGAGGGGATAGTGATAGCCGGTCCGCCGGGGTCTGGTAAGAGCACGCTTGCAAGCAGTGTTGCACAATTCTATACCAAACGAGGCAAGATAGTCAAGACCTTTGAATCACCGCGTGACCTACAGGTGCCTGATGAAGTGACGCAGTATGGTCCCCTTGAGGGCAGCTTTGAAAAAGCAGTAGATATTTTGCTCTTAGTAAGGCCTGACTACACCATTTTTGATGAAGTAAGAAGGGCGCAAGACTTTGAAGTATTTGCAGACATGAGGCTTGCAGGCGTAGGTATGGTAGGTGTAGTGCATGCAAGCAGCCCGCTCGACGCAATCCAACGCTTCATGGGTCGAGTTGAGCTTGGCATGGTTCCTCATATCTTAGACACAATAATCTTTGTGCGGGAAGGCAGTATAAAGAAGGTCTATGAATTGACCCTGACTGTCAAGGTGCCCAGTGGCATGACTGAGGCAGACCTTGCAAGGCCTTTAGTTGAAGTACGTGACTTTGAGTCCGGCGTAATAGAATACGAAATCTACACATTTGGAGATGAAAACGTCGTAGTGCCGGTGTCGAAGCTGGCCAAGGGCGGACAAGTAGAAAGTGGCATTCACAAGCTGGCTCAGTCCAAGATAATGGACATTGTACGCAGGTTTGACCCAAGCGCCGAAGTAAACGTTATTTCCAATAACAAGGTGCAGGTAAGAGTCAGCAAGGAAGCGGCACCTAGGGTAATAGGCAAAGGCGGTTCTACCGTTTCTGAGTTGGAGGAAATGCTGGGTGTCAAAATAGACGTTGAAGCCAAGACTCCTACTTTAGGCAAAGAAATTGAGTTTGATATAAGCGAAACAAGCTCCGCCATCAATATTCTAGTCCATGATGATGTTATTGGGCATACAGTAGATGTGTATGCCGAAGATGAGTACATTTTGAGCAGCCAGGTAGGTAAGAAGGCTAGGATAAAGATAGACAAGCGAAGCGAATCCGGAAAGAAGATCCTAAACGCAATAATTGCAGGACAAGAAGAGATCAAGGTGTTCATTAGCAGACGTTAGCCAATACCTTTGATTCCCTGGCTCTTGACGAGCCTAATGAATTCTTCAAGTTTTTTGAGGGTCTCCGGATGCAGGTGGTGCTCAATACCCTCAGCGTCTCGGTTGGCGGTATCTTCATCTACGCCGATCATCTTGAGAAAGTCAGCCAAAACGCCATGTCTGTCATGCATATTCTTTGCAATAGCAACTCCGGATTCTGTAAGACTTATACCGCGGTATCTCTCGTAGTTTACATGGCCGCTCTCATTCAGCCTTTGAAGCATTTTGGTCACGCTGGGTGAACTGACATTGAGGTAATCAGAGATATCCACGGTAGTGGCATAGCCCTTCTGGGTTATCAACTCATAAATGACTTCAAGGTAATCCTCCATGCGGGTCGTCCTATCAATCTTTTGAGCGTTGTGTGCATCACGTATGAACTCGAGGCGACTCCCGCCACCCGCTATATCATCTGCCTTGTCCTTGAATTTCCTTGCCAATTGCATTATCTCCGCGACTTATAACAATAAATACTATATAGCACTGTTAAAAAATCTTGCAGCATAATGAACTTAGTTATATCAACTTCTCAGCTCCACTCTATGCTTGAAGACAGAAACCTTCTCATAGTAGATACTAGGTCATTCTCAAGCTACGGGGAGTCACACATACCAACCGCAGTCAACATTGACCTCATGCAATTTCACTGGATCGATACCTCAAAATCAGGCATCATACAATTCAACAGGCAAAGCAAAATTTTGTTCTCAAACATTGGAGTTTCAAAAGATAAGTTTGTTATTTTTTATGATAATGTCTCTGGCACATCTGCCGCAAGAGGTGTCTGGCTCTTACTTTATCTTTCTCATAAGAGAGTCGCAATGCTAGACGGAGGATTCAAGAAGTGGAAGGCAGAAGGATACAAGACAGAGACTAAGACTAACCCATTTGTGCATTCAAATTTCAATGGAAAGCCAAACCCCAATGTTCTTGCTGATTATGCCCACATAAATTCAGTTATCAAGAGCAAAAGGTCATGCATAATTGATACTCGCTCAAAAGAGGAGTACAATGGCTCAGCGATCAGGGCTGCGCATGCAGGTCATATTCCCACTGCAATCAATATTGACTGGAATGATAACCTAGACCTTGGGAGTGATGGCGTTTTCAAGATTCGTGACAAGCTGGAGCAGATATATAGTAATATTTCAAAGGATGCCGAGGTGATAACGTACTGTCAAGGGGGCTACCGCGCTGCAAATAGTTTCGTAGTGCTCAAGATGCTTGGCTACAAGAATGTGCGAATGTACCTTGGCTCTTGGGGTGAGTGGGGCAACAGACTGGACTTGCCAGTAGAAAAAATGGCTAGTGGTAAATAAAATCCGAGCTTACTCTGAGCAGTTTTTTGTTCCTTAGAAAATAGCAGCTGGTCAGGCCGTAGTTTTGTGCCAGTTTGAGCACAAAGAGCTGTATAAAAAAAGTAGATTGTAGCAGCAATTCAATTCCTGTGCGTTTAAATCCGACATGTATTGAAGAGAAGCCTTCTTTATTCAACCTTTTACTTAACTTCCTGCTGTTGTCATCATCACCACCATCTTCTCCTCCTAACACTATTGCCTGATCCGCCTTTTTGATACTAAATAACGGAGAATGGCAAAACTCTTCCGTGGGATAGGCCATGGCTTTTACACCAAATATTTCGTTAAACTTCAGTGCGCCATACAATGCAATTGCATGCAGCTGATTATTGCCAAGTATGAAATAGCTTGTATTTCTACTACTGCTTTTGTTATCAATTTTGCTGATTGCTTGCCTTGCCTGTTTCTCAGCACGGTTGTATATCTTTCTAAGATTGGCTGGTAGCTGTAGTTCTGTAGAAAGTGAGATGCATTTGATCATGCTCAGTGTAAAGCTGATAGTTCCGGCAGTAGTGATACCTGTATTCTTATAATTCAGCACAATTGTCTGATCGCATGATTTTGCTAGTCTGCTAGATGATCTCGCAGTAAGGGCAGAAATAGTACCGACTCCATATTTCTTGGCAATTTTGGCTGCAAGAATATTCGCCTGGGTATTGCCTGAAATAGAAACAACAAACAAATTGCGCCTTTTTACCAACAAATGATTCTTGATTATATCGATAGGGGAGCAGCAAATAGCGTGGCTACCAGAATAATATTGTGCTGCCAGTCCCGCCGCATAGGAATCACCTGAGCCAACAAACAAGCAGTTACTGACGGGCGACGATAGCTCAAGTTTGTGAAGGTCTTGAACTTGATATTCTATTTCTGCTTGCATAGCCTCTATTGCATTCATGTCATCAGAAAAATCAAATGATCTTTAAAAGTTTGAAAGGTTACTTAGTTCTTTTCTTCTTCTTCTATTCTCCTTGTGCTTCAATTACAATCATAGTCAAAGTCGAACGTACTTTATCTATTCTTCTGACATGCCAAGTTATTGTTTCTCTTAGTTTATCCATAGAATCTGAGCTTATTCTAGCAATTATATCGTAAACGCCATATAC
>DATFBV010000021.1:0-3934 GCA_035253605.1 Nitrososphaera sp. | reverse complement strand
TTTGCGAGGATTCATGGAACTATATCTAGAGGATAATAGGGCATATCATTTCTCAGAAGACCCTAAAACCACTGGTGAGGCTCTGAGCAAGCGCGGTCAACAAGTATATTTGATAGAATCAAATAGTAAGTCGCCGACCCTGTTTGTTATTAAAGATATCAACAATAGATAAAGTTTAAGCTACTTTTACGTTACTTTGTTGTCATCATCATCATCACTATTGTCGTATAGAAGGCAACGCAGCATAACAAGGGATTTCAAGTCTATTGTAAACTTGTGTAGAGAGAGAGTCATAGGCCATGCTCCGGGATAGAATGTCCACCAGTAATAGGTAGACTGTGATAACTTCCATGACAGCAGCTGCTATTATTACAGATATCACAATAGATCATTTCTTCATCATGACGTGAGAAAAATCAGCCTGGGGCTACCATTACAGCCCTTGCCGTTCTGATCCCCTTTATCACGCCAAGCCCTACAATCCCCAGTCCAACGACGACTCCAATTATAGGACCCGGAATCGCAAAGTTCATGTTCGCGAGAGGGAGTATCATGAGGATGACTCCGCTTGCTGTCAGCAACCCTGCCACCAGAAATGACCTCTGCCTCCAAGAGACAATAAATGCCGCTGCCGCAAGTGGAATGACAACCATGAGGACCACTGCTGCAAACCCTGCTGCTGCCATCCCATCCGGGCTACCTAGCATGTTTTTCCCTAAAATTCCTGAGTTCATTCCGCCTTGCATCTGGGACTCAGACATTTCTTGCATCTGTGAATCTGATGCCGGGACCCCGCCGTGCATCTGTGCCATCGATCTATGGCCGCCGGTTATTCCTTGAATCAGTGGCATAAACATTGACATAAACAGGTTGTGGCCTTCCTCTGCCTGTGGTGTCTGCAGCAGTGCTGGGGCACCTAGCACATAGGTCAAAACCACAGTAAGTGATGCCGTAGCTAGCCCTATTGACAAAACATATCTCAAGCTTCTCCTCTTGAGATTCGTTAGTTTGGTCATTATTTTACTCACTAAGATAGTGATAAACTAATATATATCTATTCTATCTGTTGATTGTTGAGCGTGAGTAAGAGAGAAGAAATTATTCAAGCAATAATCGAGAAGCGTAGAGAAATGTCAACTGAGACAATAATGTTTCACCAGAGTGTAGCAGATGTACTTGGTCTTCACATTACAGACCATAAATGCATAGATCTTATCCGACAATATGGAGCTATGCCAGCTGGCAGGATTGCTGAGCTGACCGGCCTGACTACCGGTGCAGTAACAGGAATTATTGATCGATTAGAAAAAGCAGGATATGTAAGAAGGGCAAACGATCCAAAAGATAGACGTCGAACCATTGTCGAGCCAATCAGAAACAAGAAATGGGAAAGGAAAATTGAAGCAGTCTTTATTCCATTTCACGAAAGAATGCACAAACTTTTATCTTCATACTCCGACAGTGAGTTAGCTTTTCTGCTTGATGTATTGACTAAGAGCATAGAGCAGACACGTGAAGAATCAAAAAAACTACGGACCAATCTGCAAAGGCAATCCTCACAGTCAATAGAAGCTTGACTATAAGAATAACAAATAGCGATCACAGTCATAGTTCGGACTTTGTACTAGTGAGAAACAATTTGCGGATAGTTAAAAAATATAAGAATAATCAGAACACATAAGAAATAGCATTCTCTTTAATTGTCCTATCGGGCAGTCTGCAAGGAGTCTTTGCTTCACTTACTATCTTAGAAGAAAATATCTATCATGTTAAGTGAAGGTAACGTTAGTAAGTTTTTTATCTCTAGATGAGTAGATTGAAGCGTCTATCCGAAAGGGACTTTGAGCCCTCTCGATTCAGATAATAGCGTCTGATGGTTTCTTTGCTGATTTCATCCTGCATTATGATTTCTCCACGCCTTCCCGGTGTTTTTCCCTCCTGATAGTTCACTCTCCTTCTTTCGTCTTGAAGTTGATAATCGCGCATTTTTTTCAGCTCTGCTGCATACACTACACGAAAAATATGCTCCTGTGTAGGGGGGTCATCTTTACTCATTTTTTGCTCAACCTTAACCCTGAAAAAATTGTCAGTACCTTCTGACGGCTCTATTGTGGGAAGGTGAACAATAACCACAGTAATCGGTGTTCGGTCTGCCATGACAGATACATTCACATCTGCCATATGTCTGATTTTTACTAAATTTTCTCAATATCTTTTATACACAGCATGGGTATTTAAGTAAATCTTATATCATCAATTGAGATTTATGCATACAGCTAGATATTATATGTGATGGGGATATAACAACTAGACTGTTATAGAAAAATAATCTTATTTGTAGTTATAAGCGAGCTAGCATTGGCTAGCTGAGATCAGAGTTCAAACCAATCTCACCCTGCCCACCATATCCTCAAATAATAGCCGTCGTTGATACTTGACCCAGTGGAATGAAGGCTGCAGACGTCAGAAAGGAGCTGAAGAGTAGGGCAGACCCGGAGAGAGCAGCGATACTGCAGCGGTTCTTCAAAACAGGGCCGGGCCATTACGGCGAGGGTGACATCTTCATAGGCGTCATGGTACCACAGTCAAGGCAGATAGCCAAAAAATTCTGCCAGCTCACGCTTGAAGAGGTTAGGACCCTGCTTTACTCTCGCATTCATGAGGAGCGGCTTGTGGCGCTCTTGATCCTTGCCTGGAGGTATACCAGCTCATCAAGTAGCATGGAAAAAGAAAAGATCGCGCAGTTCTATCTAGAACATATTAAGCAGGTGAACAACTGGGACCTAGTGGACCTGTCTGCGCCAAACATACTTGGAGTACACCTAGTTGGCAGAGAGGAGACTAGGCCGCTGCTATACCGGCTTGCCAAATCGGAGAACATATGGGAAAGAAGGATAGCGATCTTGGCGACGCTCTATTTTATCAGGAACGGTGCATTTTCCGAGACGCTGAAGATTGCGGAAATGCTGCTGCACGACAGGCACGACCTTATCCACAAGGCCGTCGGTTGGATGCTCCGTGAAGTGGGCAAGAGATGCTGCTGCAGAAGAGGTGTTTCTCGAAAAATACCACAGTGTCATGCCCAGGACAATGCTCCGCTATGCCATTGAAAGACTGCCTGAGAGCAAGAGGCGCCGCTATAACAAAAAGTCGATCGATAGTGATTAGAGATACTCTCAGAAAATGTGTCCGGCATTTATGCTACCTCCGCTCTTGCTAGTTTGAGCGCGGATTGAAGATCTTCTGATGGAGATGTTCTCCGTAATCTATTCAGGTTTTGTATGAATATCGCCTGTTATCATGGCTTTTCTACGCTCCTTTTGGTCAATAAGGACCGTATCGCCTGCATTAACTCTACATGAGTAGCCATATCGTTCTTTCTCATGTAATAATAGAGCTCTTCTGTCGCCGCATGATAGTCTATTCCAAGGTTTTGGGCTATGTTGAGCGCGATATGCGATAAAATCAGCTTTCTCATTAGCAACTCAGTTCCATAGACAGAAGCATCGGACACAAGTTCGCTTAGTGTATTCTTGAAGTTGGCATCGATATATCGATCCTTTGCTTGTCTAGTCTTGATCGCGAAAGTTGTGCCCATCATGCGGCCTTTCATATGGATCTGCTCAACCATAGAGATAAACTGGTCATTGAGCGGCGTATTGTCCAAAAGCACCTCTGAAAGCAGGTCTGCAGCGTCCTGTTCGCTTACATTCATAGTTTCCTTTACCTTGAATAGCACATGACAGGCAGCGCAACCGTTGTTGCTGCCTCTAATGATAGAAGGATTGCTAGTCACAGTGAAGATTTCGTTTTTTATTATCTGCTCGGCTTCTTCTATCCTCGACCTGTCTTCTAACTTGACCAACTACAAATAGAGAACATCACCCCGAGGCTAAAAAATCTTGCATTGTGTAAGAAATGAGCAGATGAGCAG
>DATFBV010000020.1:0-10421 GCA_035253605.1 Nitrososphaera sp. | reverse complement strand
TGCTATGAAGGATGTAAAAGATCGCAAGTCTAATCGATACAACATCATCATCTAGATTCAAGGCATCTGATATCATTTATGGGCCGATCAACTAGATAATAACCCTGACCTAATATCAGGAGGGTTCTCCTCTTCTTTCTTACGCCTAATTGCTCTCATGTTGTTGAGATTTTTTCTTTTTTGATTTGCCCCAAACTACCATAAGAATGAGGCAGCCAAAACCTATGAACTCTGGAATTATAAATGTCCAAAACCTCTTTTCCGGAGGAGCATAATAGTCAGCTAAGCTTAGGATAGGGCCCCCGACAAGACCGCCAAAAATTCCAATTACTATCCCAATAGTGATTATTCTTTCCCTATCCAATATACGCCTACCTGCTCTTTACTCTCTTTCTCATAATCATCATATATCCAATATTTTTATGGCTCTTCTAGTTATGGTGACGTCATTTCAATATTTTCTCGTTTCACAGAAATACGAAATCGTAGGCGCGAGATGTGCTTCATACTGATGATAGAAAGATTTTGACCGCTTGATTAATCTAAAAAAAGATAGGTGCCCTAAGAGGCCTTTGGAATGGTTTTGATTCCATCAGGCCACACCGTGACCTTTAGTAGAGCTATCAGTCCTGCAAGCTCGGCAATGTGTATTCCCACAAAGTAAGGCAACAAATCATCCGAGTAAAGGGGCTTCATCGCAAAGTAGCCATAAATGGTGATCACGTTATGAAGCACCAGCATACCTGCAAAGACCATCAACCCCATTGTAAACACAGCCCCTGTCTTACGATAAATATTGGCATATACTGCAAGCAAGGTAACGAGTATTGCAATGTTTACCGTGCTAACTATGGAACTCACATCCATCAATATAGCCATTAATGATTAGCCGGTGAGATTTGCTTATTTACTTTTTTCCAGATCTCTTCAGCTTGCCCTTTTTGTCAATTGCCGCCATTACCTCGTTGAATGCCTCAATGTTAGCTTCAAGGTAGTTTGAAATAAAGTAAAGCACACCGTACTTTTCACCTACCTTGGTCACCATGTTATTCGTTTCAAGGACTCCAATATGATGCTGCACTGACTTGTAGTCGACACCAAGGACCTCTGCAAGCTGGTTGGTATTGTGCGGCTGCTCCTTGAGAAGATTAATTATCCTAATCCGGTTCTCTCCACCCCGCGAGCCTGCAAAGAGGTACCACAGTAGGCGCTTGGCTTCGCGGTCGTGCATCTGTCCTGCGATAGAATTCCTGCAAATTTAAACTTGAAACCGTACTCTAACCTTTGATGGTTCCGCCACTGCCAGTAGCGGCTATCAAGGTGGTAGAGACGCTAATCTGCTACTTTATTTCACTTTTACTTTTCTTCGTGATCAATCATATTTCTTAATTGTAGATAAGACCTCTAATTTTTCCAAAATCAGATGGGAGTTAGAACCAAGTATAAAATAAGAAAAGCTAAACGACAAATCTAATAGCTTCTCTGCTTAGTCACATAAGAGCGTCAATAAACAATTGAAATGGTCATGTCTCCTTCTATATAAAAAACATATTCTTCTCCGCTCTTAGATAGATTTGGATAAGATTTGGACATAATCTGGAAAAATCCTTTTTATCATAATTAAAGAGTCGTGAGCAATGAACTCTAAAGAATCTCTACTGGCAATAGCAGCCATAGCACTGGTTGTTACACCTGGGCTTATCCCTGCTATTGAGTCTTTTGCACAACAAGAAGAAGAACAACTACAAGGACAGCAAGACGATGATGACGTTGCCCCTGCCCCGCCATCTATTGGAGCTGATATTCCCCTCACATACTTTGGCCCTGCTCCATCTACTGTACAGAAAGAACTCATAGGTCCTCAACAGCTTCTAAGATCTGGTAGTGTTGACATGAACGAATCCACGGTTACACTTCCACTGTACCAAGGACACGTTCGAGGAAGCAGTGAAACAGTTTGGTATATTCTCACCGACACAACAGACAAAGGCAACGCTGATGCATTGGGTCTTAATTGGTCGCCTAAACTTGCATACTCTGCTCCCGGAGCAAGAATAGCTACACTCCTCGCAAATGCCACACTTGAGTTTCACTCTGGAAGTGTAGACTTTAGCCCAGAGCATAGAGTCACTCCCGGTAGTAACTCATCAAACCCCTTCCCTCCCTCAGAAGCCCAACCTGGATCTATCGGAGATAGTGATTATTCTCCACTTGTCCTTGTAGAAAACTCAGGTGGTCACATTTACAATGCTCCAATAGTTGCATTTGGCGTAGATGCTTCTGAAATCAACTTTTGCGAAGGCAACCCTGACTACAGCCTAGTTCACGACAAGGTCGTAAGCATATGTCCAAGTGAAGGCACAGTAACAATAGAACTTACATCCGGCTTTAGTTTTGCCCGGCCTGTACTCTATTTGAGCACTGAAGCTAGTGTCCCTATTGCAGCAGCACTTGAACGGGCTACACTTGCCCCAAAATTAGTTGATATAACAACAGGCCGAGACGATAGTGCATTTAGTGCAGTAGAGCGAATATTCGTGTTTGCCAATGGACCTACGGGCCAAGGCAATCCGCAGCGTCAAGGACTCAACAGCGCGCTTATGGGTGAAGGTTCTCCTCTTAATGTCTTAGGAGGGATACCCACTATCGCAACAGACTATAGTCCACTATGGGATATTAACTTGGGCGTATGGACTGAAGAAGCCATCAATAACGGCTACCGCTCCAGGCTAACAGAGGAGTTTGCCATCTTGGGCTTTGTTGAACAAGGATGGATCACTGGTCTTGGAGGTGGAGAATATGGCTCCGTTGGAATGGTGGTGAACTGCCCGATAGTCTTCCGGTTCCTGTAGTTGAGTGAAGAAATGAAAAAATCTTTTTCCTCCCTCTTCCTCTTTTTTAAAGTGAAGCAATTTTTTGTAAGGGTCATGGCTTCAAATCCCACATGGTCCATTTCCTTCTAGGCTATGCAAATTTTGATATATTCAAAGCATAGTCGTATCCTTTTTTCACCCAGTAAAAAGCCCTATCAGTCTTGATACTGCTTATGTCTAGCTCAATCCAGCCCGCCTTTGCTCCATGACTAAATGGCTTAATTTTCAGATACTTTTTTTTATGTAGTGCTTCTAGTTGAAGGTCTTTTGAAAGTCTGATTATTATCACCTTTGACTGGTCCTTCCTTCCAAACCCTGCAAAGAACTTCCCATTTATGGAATAGCACTGATAGCCAAACATAGAACGAGTTGTAACATAAGGTAGGATCTCTACCTTCTTCTTTATTTCAATCACACTTGAGTCTGTTATTTTATTGCTCATAATGCTTCGCCATATCCTCCAGCTGTTCAACCTCAGCTACTGCTTTCTCTTTTCTACCATACAGGATACCCATAAGGGTCCCAATAGTACTCAAACCTACAAGCCATAGGGTTAGCTCATATGCCATAAGGATTAATGGCTCACCGAACAACCCATAGGGAGTAAAGAGTTCAAAGAAGACGGCTACGAGTGCCCATAGCATAATTCCAAAAGATAGTCCTTTCAGGCTTCTGTCCCCCATTGGAAGAAGGTCATAAAACCTTGCAAATACCAAAGTGGCGACAGATGGCATAATTATCAATGCTGGAATTAATGAGACAAGTGAGGGAACAGGTTCTACCTGAGTCCAAACTGCCACCAATTTGCTGCTCTGACCCATAGAATCGCTGAAAATAATCTCCTGCGACACAGGATTCATAAAAAGACCAAAAAGCAGCAGCATATTCGTAGGTGCTATTATGCTAATTGTTATGGCAAGACGCTTGTAGTTAATGTTGCAATTGTTGCAATTCATAAAAGCCCGAGCGACTAAAAGTATTTATGGTTTTACTACTTACTACTACTCCTAGTAGTAGAAAAAGAAGAAGTTTAAATGGAACAAACAAAAGACCAACTGAATAGCAACAACAATAACCCCAAGCTATTAGCATCGCTTCAGAACTTAGGGCTAACAGAGTATGAGTCAAAGGCATACTTGGCACTATTGTCTTTAGGAATATGTAATGCTAGGGAGCTTTGCGCACAATCTGGAGTACCTTCTAGCAAGATTTACACAATTGTAGAGAAGTTTGAACTTTTAGGACTTATTGAAGTCCAGCAATCAAAGCCAGCCAAGTTCAAAGCACTGGAGCCTTCTTTGGGAGTTGACCGACTTGTCAAGAATAAAGAGAGGGAAATACTGTCGATAAGAAACAGTCTGCCTCTTATAGAATCTGAGCTTGAGAGCATCTTTTCAAAACAGATTGAGAAGATGGGTCGCGATGACGAACCATTTTTCAATTTACAATTTGGCATGAAAAACCACATCCAAAAACATCTACGGTATTTGGCAGATGCTAGGGTAGAGACTATATCGTATTTTGAAACTACGTGTCTTTTGGGCGCTAAAGTCTACGGTCATAGTGTTAAACGTGAAATTATCAATAATATTCAACTTAACAACATATCTTCAAAGGTTATCTTTGGAACTGAGAATAAAGAGTTAGTACAAGGCTTCTTGAAAGGACTACCCAATTCAGCAAATATAGAACTCAAAATTACAAAGCAAATTCATGCGCCATTTCATGTTATTGATAAGGAAACTGCCATTGTAGTCGTAGATAATCCTCTGTTCCAAGAAGGGCGTATCGCATCCATACATGTAGTTGGAAGAAGCATCGCGAATGAGCTACATGAAGGATACAGGTCTCTGTGGGATTCAGCAAAGGGATTGGCATGACTGGGCTTTGCCACAACAATAGTGACACTCACCGCCTTTGCCCTTCTTCAGGCTATCTTCAAATTGATCCGTATGAAATACCATTCAAAAATAGCAAGAGCCGCCTCCTTTCTTTTCGTAATATTTCTGATGATATTCCTCTGCCTTATAAAAGGCAGATGCTGGAACTATTTCAGTCACAATCCTATTGCTAAACCTTCCGGATTTTTCAAGTTCTTCTATTGATCTTTTTGCAGATATTTCCTGCTCTGGAGTGTGATAGAAAATCACAGAACGATACTGTGAGCCGACATCTGGCCCTTGTCTATTCCTCGTTGTTGGATTGTGTATTGACCAGAATACCTTTAGAAGTTCCTCATAAGTGACTTCCTGTGGGTCATACTGCAGTTGGATTGCTTCGGCATGTCCAGTCAAATCAGTGCATACATCTCTATATGTGGGCTTTGCCGATCGACCGCCAGTATAGCCAACCATCGTTGACTTGACGCCCTTTATCTTGCTGAAGGATTCCTCAACTCCCCAAAAGCAGCCAGCTGCAAAGGTCGCTAGCTGAAGAGTTTTGGTTTTATTTTCACTCATCATATGATGATGTATATGCTGGCAATATTGGATTAATACTTTTTTCCAGATCTATTCCAAGTTGACCCAGCTGAATAATGCAAGCAATCAGAATTTTGACTTATTACATCCAAATATACATCTCTAAAGTAGAATACTTTCTTGTATTACTAAGTTGATAGATATATGACTCCTCTCTGATCAATAGATGCTCTGCTGTATAAAGCCTAAATAATTCATTCATATACTTAAGCCATGAATAAGAAGAAAGCTATAATCGTTGTAATCATAATTGCTGCAATTGCAATTCCAGTTGGCATCTATACAGTATCCCCATTGTTCATAAATACTACTGTTAATGAACCTCTTCCAACGAGTAGCAGCAGTGTTACCGATTTACAGAAATTCCAAGAATTTATGTCAATGAACAACGAGGAGGAAAGAGTAGAAAAAGGACAGCAGATGGCTACAGAGGAAAAGAACGCTATATTGAGAGGTGCTGCTCAGACAACTGGCAATACCGTTAATGAGAATATGACAGAGCCAGCAGCAACTACTTTAGGACAAACGTCGTTGCTCATAGGCGAATTTGTCGGTGTCAACGATGGAATACATAATGCTGAGGGTATGGCAAAGGTGATTCAATTAGATAACGCTGGCGTGATCCTAAGACTTGAAAATTTCAAGGCTACAAACGGGCCTGACTTGTATGTCTACCTAGCAACCGACAATAGTGCATCCGATTTTGTTAACCTTGGCAGACTAAAGGGCAATATTGGAAACCAGAATTACGACATACCAGAAGGTACAGACTTTTCAAAATATCATACTGTCCTTATCTGGTGTCAAGCATTTTCAGTACTTTTTGGTAGCGCAGAACTGCAGCCTCAGCGGTAGCTCGATATCCCTCTAGACTATTTTAGAAATTGGAAAAGATCTGGATACGATTTGGAAATATCTTCTAATACTAAGGATGAGATTTGATATTTGTGAGAGAGAGCGAGAAAAATATGACTGAGGAACCTAAAATGGTATCAAAGACTAACGAAGAATGGAAGGAAGAGTTAACAAAAGAGCAATATGAAGTCTGTAGGCTAAAAGGTACGGAATATCCATTTACAGGCAAGTATTGGAATTGCAAAGAAGACGGGACTTACATCTGTGTTTGTTGTGGCAGTAAGCTCTTTGATTCTGAAACAAAATTTGAGTCTGGAACAGGATGGCCCAGCTTCTGGGCACCAGTCGACCCACATAATGTTAATCTTAAGTTAGACACCAGCTATGGAATGCGAAGAATTGAAGTTTTATGCAACAAATGTGGATCTCATCTTGGCCATTTATTTGACGATGGCCCTCATCCCACAGGAAAGAGGTATTGCATCAATTCTGTTTCACTGAAGCTCGATAAGACTGAGAGGAGAAAAATATGAAGTACACAAAAGATGATGTGCACAATAAGGAACGACAAAAAGGTCTTAATCTGCAAAAGAAAAGGCCAGCACTGAAGAAAATTGCTCTTGAGCTCTGCACATGTACGTGGATTGAAATCCTGACTGGTGCTGGAATAACACTATACGTCCTTTTTGGCCTTCATGATCTAAGGCTGGCGGCATTAACTATAGGTCTGTTTGCTCCTCTAATAGCATTTCACTTTGCTGTTAGCAGTCTGTTGCCAAGACGGAAAAGTATCGTGAGAATAAAGTCTATGCCAAAGAATCAATGAAGCCTTGGATTATGTCTACAAAGAAAAAGACTAAAAGTGAGAAAATAATCAAGGTGACATTTCTAGACTAGGTCTTGCTACAAGGGTTGCGTCAAGCTGTCCTATTTGCCCATCTCGCCATATGGTAAGAGTGATAGTTTCGCCAACCTCTCTTGATGCTTCTAAATAACCCAATAAATCATCTGTTTTTCGCACTAACACATTGTCAACTGCCAAGATTACATCGCCTCCCAATTCTATTCCGATGTCTCCTATTTGGACAGGTATATCGCCACCTTGTATTCCTGCTACATCCGCTGGTCCTCCTTCTACCACATCAGCCACCAGAACACCCCTAGCTTCCTGCAAGCCAATGGCATTAGCTACACCTGGAGTTAGATTAATACCAGTTACTCCAAGCCAAGGATGCTCAAAGCTTCCTTCCTCTATTAACGCCGAGACTATCCTTGAAATGGCATTTGACGGAACTGCAAAACCAACTCCTGCAAAAGCCCCCGTTGTTGAAAATATTGCTGTAGTTATTCCTACAACTTCGCCTTGCATATTTAGGAGCGGGCCACCGGAGTTGCCGGGATTCACAGGAGTATCAGTCTGGATGATATCAGGTATTGGGAAACCTTGCTCTTCATACGCAGGGAGAAGTCTGCTTAAACCACTAATGATACCTGATGTCATTGTGCCAGTTAAACCAAAAGGATTGCCTATTGCTACGACTTGATCACCTACATGTAATTGAGAAGAATTTCCAATTGTCATAGGCATCATCTTTTGTCTTGCTGATTGGTCTTGTACTTCTAATACTGCAAGATCAGAGTATTGGTCTGTGCCAATGACTCTGGCCCTGTAAACAGAGCCGTCACTCAATGAGACAACTATATTTTCGGGATAGCTAGCAATGACGTGATAGTTGGTTACTATATGTCCTTCTTTGTCATATACAAAACCAGAACCTAAAGTCGCTGAGCTAGAACGCAAATTTTCATTAAATAGAGAAGGATGGTTTTCGCTAGTAACCTGTACTACAGATTGCTGAGCTCTTTCAAAGAGTTGCCTGAGAGACATGTCTGAGTTATTTTGGCTAATGGTTTGTGCATTTGCTTCGAATATTTGTGGTGGAACTAAGCCGGAAGAAGAAACAGAAGAAGGAGAAGAGATATCATTGATATCTAAGATAAAATTGGGATTGAACTTCAAGCCTGTCGTATAGGAGGATAGAGCAATCGAGGCTATTGCTCCTAATAAAAATACTCCAATAGCCATCTTCCTTAGATTACTTGCAAGGTATTTCATTGTCTCGCAGTACATCGTAAGGTTATTATAAATTGCAAGCCATTCTTTCAATCCTATTTCAATAAACAGTATTCTCTTATGCTCTTATGAGAAAGCAAATCTCTCTCTATTCCGCTAGAAGAATACTGTTTAGCAGCGCCACTGTTCTAACTACTATCCGCAAAAAAACTAAATCCAAAAGAATAACAAATGAAGAGTTAACAGAACAGAGTATTACTGAAATGCATAACACATCGACTAATTTCCCTTCTTATTGCTCATAATTCAAGTTTATCCCACCTTGCAAGAGGTTACAGGCGAACAGATCACAAAAAATTTTCGAACAACAGGGGGCTGATCATCTAGCAAATGCGGAATTGCAATCACAAAAAGGTTGATAGTTGATGAGATGAATGGATAGATCATTCAAAATAGGGAAATACTATGTTAGGTTGAGGTTCAGGTGCGTCTATTCCCGGGATAGTGAAGGTTCCTGCAATTGGTTTTTGTATGCAAATTTCAGCCATACCGGCGTGATTATGGTAGTAGCTGCAACCATGATTAATAATGCCGTATAGATGTCATTAGTCAAGGCGCCCGAGGATACACCTACACCCGCCACAATCAGTCCTACTTCTCCTCTTGATACCATTCCTATGCCTACCCTCATTGATCTTGCCTTGTCTTTGAGGAAGAAAAGTGATGGGAGTCCACAACCTATCAATTTAGTTACAACAGCTATTGTTATTATTATTCCAGACAAAAGCAGGACATCTAGGTTGACACCCCTCAGATCAACCTGGGCGCCTATAATAGCAAAGAATAGAGGTGCAAAGATTATCTGTAGCTTATCGACATATTCGTGCACTTGGTTGATAATCCTTGTACTTGCTACTGCCATACCAATTGCAAATGCTCCCACAATTGGAGATAGCCCTAGAAATGCAGCGACTCCGGCTGCTGCAAAAAATGCAGCCGTCACTATCCCTTCTAAACTCCCTTTTGACTTCCACAATCGCTCAGTGTGCAGAATCCTTGGGATAACTAATACCGAGACAATCAATATTGCAGCAAAAGTGCCCAGTACCTGCATTATCAGAAGTATAATGTCAAATATGGCCGGTTGGGTATTGCCTGTCTGAACCATTGTTACCACAACAGACAGGACTGCTATAGCAAGAATATCGTCTACAATGGCAGCGCCCAAAATCAAACGAGCTTCCTTTGATTGCATTTTGCCAAGTTCTGTTAAGACCTGAATAGAGATTGCAATGCTAGTTGCAGTTAATGCAGTAGCAATCAGTATGGACTGTAGAGCCTCAACTCCAAAGGCAGCAAAAGCATAATATCCAACAAAGAATGGTACAACGACTCCAAGAGAGCCAACAGTAAATGCTGCAGCACCACCTCTTAGAAACTCGCGTGGAGTGATTTCAAGTCCAGCGATAAACAGTATTACAACTGCTGCAATCTCTCCTATGTGCCTGACTGTCTCGTCAAGGACCACAAGTGGTTCTCCATCAACAAGCGGAAGAGCTCCTAGAGCAAATGGCCCAACAATAATCCCAGCAAGCAACTCCCCCAAGACTATTGGTAGTCTTATTCTGTGAAACAACTCGGCCATCAACTTGGCGGCAAATAGCAATATACCAAGTGAAATCATTATATGGAGAAATGCTGATTCTACCACCAAATCCTAACGAACTTTTCATCTGATAACTTTGATTTTAGAGTTGCCCATATGAAGCATGATTTACTTATATAGCTCCTCTATTAGACACTAACCTGGAAAATTCAAGTTTTGCAATGATGTTTTTGTATAGTCCTTATACTTTAGTATGTTGTCCACTCAACATGATGGAGGCTCATTGAGCTAACATAGCACGATTTAAACACAAATTGAAAAAGAAAGATGGTAAAGATTTGGTTATCAGGTTTTTATTACCTTCAAACATGAGCTACTAAACGCCTATATTTCATGCTATACACAGAATTAATTGACAGGAGAGAGATATAGAGCGAATGTGGGGGTTCGGAATGTATCTGATGCATTTGTCTGATTACTTGGCAGGCAGGAAACATAAAAAGAAAGCAAGGACATGTGATGTCTGCGGTCAG
>DATFBV010000019.1:0-6414 GCA_035253605.1 Nitrososphaera sp. | reverse complement strand
GAATGAATACTCGCACTATACAAATCCTGCAGACCTCCGATTGTGTTCCAAGACCCTTGGTGGATCTGTTTGACACCGATGTCAAGCGAAACATTTCCCTCAGCGCCAGATCTTGCGTTTAATAGCGAATACTTGCTTGTTATCCCTGCCCCAAAATCATTTACCAAACCTTGCACATTAGAAGAAACAACAAAAGGGTCGGTCTTCTGGGCAACAAAGATCCTAACGGATTCTTGAATGCCCATCTTTACAGCATCACCTACAAGCTGATTCCTTTCCTCCTCCGATGTAAAGTTGAAAAAAGTTATCTTTTGGGTTATTTCATCAAGTGTAGCATTTTGATAGTTCCAATAGCTTGGGTTCTGATATCCAGGCATTCTGCTCAACCAAGGTGCATACATCTGCGCAGGGATTATTGGATTATACTTTACAAATGCTCTGCTGCCAGCAAACTCTTCAGTGTATATTTGCCATTGCAAGTTCTTTGGATCGGAACCATATACTACTGTATTTGCCTTGTTCAAATCACCATAGTCCCTCTGGATACTAAAGCCGATCTTTTCAAGCTCTGAAGCGATCAGCTCCCCCATTGATTCTTTTTTAGGATCGTCTTGTCTGATAAAGAGCTTTATGGTAACAGGATCGCCATTAAATGTCCACCTGCCATCGGCATTTGTGGCGCCCGCCGCAATCATAGCCTGAGATATCATGCTTGATGCAATGGAAGGATTATACCTAAACCCAAATGATTCGACTGTGTCTATAATGTTCAGATATTCCGGTGAATACATGCCAAATGGATCCATAAGGGGACTGCCATATCCTCTCAAAATCTCATTAACCACGAAGTCCCGGTCGATAAGATAGTTTAAAGCATAACGAAATTCCTTGAATTGAAATGGATTGAGGACGTTAGAATCTGCCGCAGGAGCAGGATTTACAAAAAAACCTAGCGAGCCAGCAGTCGTATCATATACGTTTAACCTAGGATCGTTCCTTGCATCATTAGCAGCTTCATGAGGGATAGGGAAAAAATACATGTCAAGGGATCCAAATTTGACCTCTTCAAGTGCAAGATTCTCATCGGCGCGGTGGATAAATCTCGCCTGATCTACGTAGGGACCCTTTTCTTGTACCTGTGAGAAGGCAATATTCTCAAATGCCACAGAAGTAACCAGAAGCAGTACAACAACAGAAACAATGGTAGCCGGTGAGCCCACCTTTTTCACGCTATCAGAGACTAGTGCACGCTAATATATTTTTTCTAAAGATAGTTTCGATTCATTAACTTTCTACCTCTGGTATTGCATCTATTAGCGTCCTTGTATATGGATGGACAGGATCCGAAAGAACCTTATCAATTGGACCTATCTCGACTATCTTACCTGCTTTCATTATAGATAAATCGTCTCCTATATAGCGCGCTGTCGATAGGTCGTGTGTTATGTAAATGTAAGAAATTTTAAATTTCTGCCCTAGGCTCTGCATAAGTCCTAATATTTCGCCCCTAACGGACACATCAAGCATTGACACTGGTTCGTCAGCTACAATAAGTGTAGGCCGGAGCACTAATGCTCTTGCAATTGCGACTCTCTGCCTTTGACCTCCTGATAATGTGTATGGAAGCCTGCTTGCTACCTCTTCTGCTGGCTCAAGCCCAACCTCACGTAGAGCATTTATAACATTTTCCAGCTTCTGCTCCTTTGAGGTTCTCTTCTCGTGAATATTGATTGGCTCCATTATTATGTCCTTGACCTTCATACGGGGATTAAGTGAAGAATATGGGTCTTGGTATACCATCTGGACTGCCCTACGGAAGTGTGCAAGTTGGTTTCCCTTGTAGCGCGTTACATCATTGTCATCAAATATTATCGAGCCACTATCCGGATCTATTGCGCGCATTACAAGCCTTGCTACAGTCGTTTTGCCTGAGCCAGATGCACCTGCAAAAACTAAAACCTTACCCCGATCAACGATAAAGCTCACATCGTCTACTGCCTTTACAACGAGGTCATGTTGTCGTGGCTTGAAGAACTGGCGGAAACTTTTCTTGATAGGGAAATATTTTCTTAGCCCTCTTGCTTCAAGGAGTACACCCAACTGGTTCCAAGTTCTCGTGCTGGTAATATATATATAAATACAATTTCAGTCGCTATTAGAAGCAGGCAATATCCTCATATAACGTATAATTCATTTTCTTCTCTTGTTATTGCCGAAACTAAAAGTATCCGGCCTCAAGGCATATTATTTCACTGACAACGGGATAATAAGGGGAGTAGACGGCGTCAACTTCGAGATCGCTGAGGGTGAGTCTCTTGGCATTGTTGGCGAGTCAGCATGCGGCAAGAGCACTCTGGGCGCAGCGCTTATGCGTTCAATACAGTCACCTGGCAGAATAATTGAAGGAAACATAACGCTCAGAGGCGATGACATTACCAAAATGTCTTCATCGGAATTCGACACCAAGGTACGATGGAAGAGAATAGCAATGGTGTTTCAGGGTGCCATGAACGCGCTTGATCCAGTGTACACTGTCGAAAGCCAATTGCGCGAAATTCTAATAGAACACGAATATCAGGGCAAAATTGATGATAAAATAGCGGAATCGCTACAACAAGTCGGTCTTGATTTGTGGATTGCAAAGCGCTATCCCCATGAGCTATCCGGAGGCATGAAACAGCGTGTTGTAATAGCAATGGCTCTTTTGCTCAATCCTGATATTTTGATAGCCGACGAACCTACGACCGCGCTCGACATGGTGGTCCAGTCGCAAATAATCAGCTTGCTTAAAAAATTGCAAAAGGAAAAAGGGATAACGATAATACTAATAACACATGATCTTGCACTTGTGTCACAGATAACAGATAGGATAGCCATAATGTACGCTGGACAACTTGTCGAATTCTCCAAGACAAAGGATATTTACAAAAATCCCCGCCACCCCTATACTAAGGCTTTAATTGAAGCAATTCCAAGGCTGAGGACAAATGACAAAAAAATACACTTTGTCAAGGGGAGCCCGCCATCATTACTCAGTCCTCCCCAAGGTTGCAGATTCTACGACCGCTGCGTCCATGCGATGGATGTGTGCAAGCGGAATCCTCCAGAGTTTGAGACAGAAACAGGTTACGTCCGGTGTTGGCTATACGAGGACTCAAGAGCGGCCCCCCAACCTTAAAAAGCGTGATATGTCTAGAGACACCACTGTCTGCAGGTAATTTCAAAAAATGACAAGCACAATATTAGCGCATTTTCCATTTTCCACAGTTAGGGAAAAACAAAAGAAGGTTCTTGACATGATCGATTCAGCGATCAAGTCAGGCTATAGGCAAATTTTTCTTGAAGCTCCCACAGGTTTCGGCAAGACACCTGTGGCAGTAACTCTTGCGCGCTATCTCGGGAGCTCTCATATCTGCACAGCAACCAAAGACCTTCAAACTCAGTACAGGCGTGACTTTCCGTTTATAGTCGATGTAAAAGGAAGAAGCAACTTCCCCTGTATAGTCAAGGAGGATATGGGCCTAGACGAGAGCTGCAACTATGGACCCTGCATCAAGGATGAATCATATGACTGCTCATACAAGACTCGCCTTGTTGACTACAAGGTCGAGCGTCAAGGTACTCTCGACGAGCTTGTTAAGCTTGATCCTTTTGCGGAGCGCAGATACATGGAGAAGATGCGATCAAAACCAAAGCTGGTCGACCTAGATTGGCGGCCATGCCATTATTATCACCAAAAGTGGATAGGCAGTCACTCGGCCCATACTGTCTATAATTACAAATATTTTCTATCTGACATCTTTTATGCTGGAGCAACACAAAAACGTAAGTTGCTGGTTCTAGACGAAGCTCACCAGCTTGAAAATGAAGTGGGCGATTTTAGGAGTTTTACGGTCCGAAAGAACATGCTTCCATTCTTGAAAATGCATATGCCAGACCGTAACACTGATGACATTGAAACATGGCTAGATCTTTGCTTGAAGCTAAAGGAACGGTTATTTGAATTTACAGAGAAGGCCAAAGGCATTATAGAGCGCAGCAACCAGAAGGTGAGTCTAGAGCCATACACTGAAAAGAATCTGATAGATGCCCTAGAACTCGACAAGAATCTTACAGTACTGATCGAGGATATAAAAGCAAACAAGGATAATTGGATAGTATCTGGTGTCCAGCGCGATTCTATTAACCAGCTGGTCAAGGTAACTCTTACGCCACTTGAAGTCTCCAGCTATTTTGATACAATCCTAGACAAGGGTTCGGTCTCACTTTTTATGAGCGCTACAATCCTTAGCAAAGATCACTTATGCAAGACTACAGGCCTCAATCCTGAAAAAGTTAAATTCATCCGAATAGAGGATTCAGACTTTCCGGTCAAGAATAGGCCTATTCACATGATGAATGTGGCGTGGCTCAGTGCCAAGACAATGACTGTGAGTATGCCTAAAATTGCTCAGGCAGTGGACAATATCTTGTCAATACACAGGAATGAAAAGGGCATAATCCATACCACCTCCTATTCGCAGCTCCAATTCATTAGAGACAATGTTAGCAGGGAAAATGCAACAAGACTTATAGAGACCGCATCTAGTCTTGATAGAGCCGAAGTACTTCAAAAGCACTATGAGAGCAAGAAGCAGACAGTCCTGATATCTCCCTCTCTACATCTTGGAGTAGACCTAAAAGATGACCTGTCAAGATTTCAAGTCATCGTCAAGGTGCCGTTTCCAGACCTCACCGATAAGAAAATTGCTGCAAAAAAAGAGCGTGACCCAAAGTGGTATACATGGAACACTGTACTACGACTTGTTCAGGCTTATGGCAGAAGTGTTCGTAGTAGCGATGACTATGCGACAACATACATCTTAGATAGCAGCGTTTCCTATCTTCTTAAAAATGCGCATGGCTTGATGCCCCGCTGGTTCACTGAAGCAATTGTGCAGTTTTAGAACATTTTTATCCCCACGATTGATCAAAGGATTCTGAAATTTGTCGAGCGACAAGACTGTTGCTTCCGACGGGACCAAAGACCGCGTCATATTTGGCATCAGTTCAAGCATAGCCGCGACTTTGATACTTATCTCGCCGATTTTGTATACACTTGTAGCATACCCTGACACATTTGTTCTTTCTTGGAATGAGGGCAGGGGCGGATTCTTGTTTGCCATGGCATTTATTGCAGCTGAGCTTGTCGGACTGAAATACTCACTTGGGAGAAAAAGACTCCTCATGGCTGCAGGCATGGCAGCTCTCGCCATTTCATATTTTATCGCGTTGCCATATGGCCTAACTGACTATATCAGAAATACAAAAGACGCATACAATGTCTCGCTTGTGGATAGCTGGGTTTGGATGTGGGATTTTATTGTATTGGCGTTGTTTGTGGCGAGCTCAACCGTCTTGCTATTTGGCAAAAAGTGGTACAAAATAGCATCGGCAGGAACAATATATCTGGCGGGAAGCGCGCTTATCCTTGCACTAGATGCATTTTTTCCATTTGATTCTCTTGGGCCACTTCAGATTATAGTGCCAATTTATTTGCAGATCGATCAGACACTCATTAACTTTATAGACACATACGTCGTTAATGTTGGGCCGCAAACACCGAATAGTTCTGCAGAACCGGCTATCGCAAGAGGGAATCTGCTTGTGATAAATGGCCTCCATGGGCCTTTTGCATTGCAGGTCTTCTGGCCGTCTGCTGGTGTCCACAGTATGATAATCTACACACTTGTAATGCTGGCTCTGCTCATCAAGATGGATATACCATTAGCTAGGAAGATGATTTACTTTGTAGCAGGAACGTTTGGGACTGTCGCTATTAATGTGGTTCGAATAGTTTCGCTTTCTCTATATGCACTTGTAGTCACGACAGATGTACAGGAATGGGAGGCATTTCATTCTATAGCTGGAGAGATAATGTTTCTCCCTTGGCTGGGGATATACCTTGGAGTGGTAATCTATATCGAGAACAAAATAATGCGTAGGTTGCAGACAGAAGCAGGAAGTGGAGCAGCTCCTAATCGGTCGAGTCGCTAGGTTAAAATATTATTATCGTTCCGGCTTCGTCCTGCTCCCACCATCAGCATATATGATTGCACCTGTGAGCCATATTTCTATATCGGACTTACCTTTTTTATCATGCGATGTACTTGACTTGACTTGGTTCACTTATTCAAATTCAAGAATCTGTCCAACCTGATATGGCGAGAGAAATATGTGCTACCACTGTTTGTATCGGTCAGATTATATACAAGCTTGCTGTTTCATAAAATAGAGGTTTTTTTGAATGGTACAAAATAGTTTTCCGATGAGAGAATGGCACGTTGAACATATGGAAAAGACGGTTGTAAAGTACGTCAAGGGTCTGTCAGAAAATGCATCAGGATGGGAGAAGAGAAATCACAAAAAATATGG
>DATFBV010000018.1:0-17099 GCA_035253605.1 Nitrososphaera sp. | reverse complement strand
ATTGTTCAAACAAAGTTACAGATTTTCCGGTGCGGGCGAGCAATGCAGCCGTTGTTAGACCCGCAAGCCCTCCGCCGATGACAATGATATCTGCATTATCAATCTTATTTATCATTGTAATTCGTGTCCTTTAGTCTTTTCCTCAATATCGGATAATTAGGTGATTGTTTATCAACCCGTGCTTCCTCTTGCTGCATCTAGGATTAATTGGGCAATCTCATCTGGGTGTGAGACAAGTGACGCATGGCTGGAGTCAAGTGAGATTGTCGTAGCATTCATCCGCTGTGCGAATTGACGTTGTATATCAGGGGGGATAACGTGGTCGCTCTCAGACACCTCAAACCATGACGGAAGTTGCTTCCAAGCTGGAGGGCCAGATGGTTCAGGAAAGAGTGATTGATGAGGTGGCGTTTGCACAACGGCCAAGGTTGCTGCCTCAGTCGCATTTACATCTTGAACAAATACTTCGTGGAACATCTCTGGGTTAAGGTAGGCAAATCCTCCGCTATCGAAAACCAATAATCCTGGAGGTAGTGATTCTGCGGGCACGAAATTCACGGTAGATTCACCCTCATCAGGAGCCCAACCTGAAGCGTAGACAAGCCCTGTCACGTTTGGATTATTGTAACCGGCATTCGTGATTACGAAACCACCGTATGAATGTCCTACAAGTATTGTTGGTCCGCCAACTAGCTCAATTGCGCGCTTGACGGTAGCTACATCGTCTGCAAGAGAGCGCCAATCGAGTTGCACTGCAATCACTTTATGTCCTGCATTCTGTAGAATAGGAATTACTTTGCTCCATGAAGATCCATCCGCCCAAAATCCATGGACTAAGACGATATTCGGGGTAGCGGTAGTGGCATTTGCGCTGGTAGTGGTGGTAGTGGTGGCATTTGTTGCTGTTGCCATGTCCTGTGTCCCCTCGGGCTGAATTAAAGTATTAGTATTGTTCTCTGTGCTAGCGAAGCCAGAGTATGGAGTTAAAGTAAAGCTCGCGATAAGTGTTGCAGCCAGAAACAGCAAGACTACAAAACTTGTTTTTTGATCATGTCTTATTGACATGCATGTAAAGATTGAAATGATTATTAAAAGATTTTGTAAACTCTAATTCTTAATTACATCGTATTGAGATACGTATATTCTTGAGTACATTGTAATCTTGTAATTTAACTAGCTGAAATCAAATCACGATAAGCGTGATGTTATTAGATACTACAACTACGGAACAAAGAGTATTTAACAATAATTGCAGAAGCAGATTGGCACTCGTAGTCAGTAATGACATAAACACATAACATTTACTAGCAAACTATCTGGAAGAGAATATTATACGTATAACATAAATAGCAAAGTCACTAAAATACTATCTACACATTGATATCTGGTCGATATTTCAATAAAGGCGTCAAATCTTTGGATTCTCCTCATGTTGGACATGTTGTGAGAGAAACATCAGACAAGATTGTAGTCTTTGGCGAAGGCGATGATAGATATGATATTCCAAAAGACAAGATTAGATTTGCAGCAGCCAATGTTTTAATCGACTTACCATTCCATGAAATTGTAAAGAACTACAAAGTAAGCAGAGAGGAGCCGCTACCTGTTGATAAAGAGCATACACATATTGCTGCAGATTTACCAGAGCCTGCAGATTTGGCAACATATGAGGGAAAATATCCAAAGTCGCTCTTTAACAAAGGTGTCAGAACACAAGACGAAGAGCATATAGGCCATGTAATGACAGAAGCTGGAGATAAGATAGTGGTATGGGGACACTATAACTGGAGGTTTGATGTTCCAAAGTCAAAGATTATTGCTTTTGGAAGAAATGTCATTCTTGGAATGGACTACAAAGAAGTGTTCAAGTACAAAGTAGACAGGAATGCTCCGTTGCCTACTGGAGAGCCAGTAGAGAAACTCGGATCGGTAGACTTACCCTTCGAGATTCGTTCAGAAGGACTCAAGGATGAAAAAAGAATGGAATAGGAAGAGGACTTAAGTTGTCTATTTTTATAGAGAGGCAATAAAAATAGAATCTGTCAGGGCAGTAAAACCACAATCGAACTTTTGTCATCAAATGACTCGCAATAGATATATTCTCTTACATGCTAGGAATAGAGAGTCTAGCGTTTCATAAATTATTACATCTAATCATGATATTTTTGTCATATGCTGCCAGAAGTTATATTATTCTGTAATACTAAATTACGCCTGCTTCGCGCAACTTTTGTGGCAGATAGGTCTCTGAGAGGTACTTGAAGCCATGTTTGAAGAATGCATCAAGCTCGCACTTTTCCTTGTTCTTCAGGAATATGTCAAGCTCTTTCTGCCACTTTTTATCTTGGAACCAAGGTTTTTTCTTCATATCGTTTGCCCTATTGAGATCTTCTTCTGACGCAGCAAGCCTTGCAACCTCGGGTATGTTGTATTTGTAAATGTCCGAGAACAACATGCCAAGTATCTTGGCGTCAGGTGTGACGAGTCTGTAACTATCATAGCTGAGGGATTCACTGCCGATCTTATATCGGAGAGCAATACCAAGGCCCCATGGGTCGGCATCTGCAAAAACCACCACCGGCTTTTTCCACTCTTCATTGAGTGCCTTAACCATCATTCTGGTTGCCCGATCTGGCTCGCCTGAGCCAGTCATCAGAATTGCATTGTGCTTCTGTATAAAGCCAGACTTGCGGATATTGTTTAGTACAGTATCTTTTTCCACTACCATTACAAAGTCGGCCTTGACATCTACTATTTCAACATCGCGTATATTGGTAGGTATCAGCTGCGATGTGGCTCTACTACCAAGGTTGCAATTAATGATGTCGCCTCCAACTCTGAGCGTAATTGGGCCCGATATCATGCCCTTTGGCTTTGAGGTTACAGAGAACTCTTCTCTTGGAACACCTGTCAAGAGCTCGATTGCCTTGATTGCGTCATCTGAGTCATCTTGGCTGTTCCAGAATTTTTGCTTGTTCTTCTCATCGCCCACTGTACTAAGTGTGGCATAGTACATTCCACGTATGGTACTTTCCATTTCCTCGTTTAGCAGCTTGCGCACGGCATTAGCCATCACTAGATATTGTGCAAACGTCGGTATTTTCTTAGTGCTGTCAGGGCTTATGCTAACTGTCTTGTCGCCAATTGTTAACATCCTTTCTTCGCCAGACCAAACTGTGTTGTCATAGCCTACCTTGGGGACATTTAGCACAGGCATGGTCTTTTGTACCGTAAGGTCAGTGCTGACATCCTTCATTATCAGCCTGATCTTTTTGATGACTTCCTGGTGACGTTTGTCTACTGGCATTTACTTGCTCTTCCTTCCTTTTGGCTTAGCATCCTCAGCTACCTTGTCAAGCGTCATCTGCGCTTTATCTTGCTTCTTGTCTTTCCGCAGAGTTTCCGGTATCTTCTCCTCCTTGATTCTAGGCTTTGTCAGCTTGCCCTTTCTCCCCGCAGTAGGGACTGCAAGCTGTTCCTTATCTGGCTTGACTACTTCGCCATTGACCTCGAATGCCTCTTCTGCTTCTTCTTCAAGGCGCTCACCAGTTATCCTATCCTCTTTTTTCTCCACAACTCCGCCAGAGATCTCGCCCTTGACATGCCTTTCTGCAAGCTCGGTAAACGCCTGCTCCAATTTGGTAGCATCAAGTTTGATCGACTCAGAAATCGCGCTTACGACCAAAGGAATGTAATACTTGTAAAGATTAAGCCTACCCTGTGCCTCTTTCATGCGTAGCTCCTTTCTTATCTGCGCGCTTACCTTGCGATAGAGTTCAGACAAGCAATATTTCATGTGTTTTTTCAACTCGCCTTCTGAGGCTATGCTTTCCTTTCCAGCAGTCTTGTACGGGATCTTTGTAGAGCAAATATGGAAAAAGGTGTGGATTGGCAAAAGTTCTACGGCTCTGTCTGACTTGACCTCACCATTTGCAAATTGCGTCTTTGCCTCTTTCTTGGTGATCCCCATTTTATTTATCTCAACTTCAGAGACTACTTCCCTTGCTACGTCTGATCCTTCATCATACAGGAGAGGAATCTTATTTGCAAATCTATAGAGTTTGAACGATGGAATGTCACCTCCATATGCGATTCCACACTCGACAATGGTGGGCCGGTTGTTGATCACACATGTGCGAGATGCATAGGCAGTGAGTGCTGGCTTTAACATCTTGACTGTGATCTGAGGCCGTTGTATTTCTGCCATGGATGTTTCTTTGGGGACGGTTTCCTTGGTGGAGATAATTGTATATTCAGAGGTCATTCCAGTCGTCAAGATCTGTTCACCAATCGGGCTTAGGTGATCCGTGTTTGCCTGCTGAAAGTTGATGTATTTACACACCTTGACAATTTCGATGAGCTCGTTTTCGGTGTACTTGTCAGCTGGCTTGTTCTCTACTCCTGCTTTAGTAATAATCTCTTTTGCCTTTTCACTTGACATCTTTTGAAATGAAGTCGATAAGATTCCCTGAAGTGTGGTCTTTTGATTCATAAAATTCATTATCGCCTTCTTGAGCGTCTGTAGATCCATTTCTGCTGGGTGAGGGAGAACTTCTTTTGCAGGCTGTGGCATGACTTCTGTCCTTCTTTCAAACCTGACCTTGCCCTCATCGGTTTCGTATTCAATAATAGCATAAGGGTTGACAATACTTGTTTGACTGATGTATTCATTAATCTTGTTCTTCATGTTATTTCTTGTAATTGGAGAAAGTTTTGCATGGAGCACGGCCTCGACCTTAAAGCCAGAGTCTCCCTCTATCTTGCTATCTTCGCCTTTGATTACTTTTTTTGCAAGGACTATTGGCTTATTTGTGCTGATGTCTGTCCTAAGCGCGAAATAATATTCCAAACCTTCATCAATCGATTTTGACCAGACCTTGAGTGGATGAATAGTATCTTTGGTAGAAAATGCGGCTATCATTTTTAGGCCGACGCCAAACAGGCCACGCTGCTGCTTTTCAACGTACTTGCCCGATGTCAGAAACGAACATACCGCAACGGGTACCTTGTCCGACGGTATCCCGATACCGTTGTCCTGGCATGTAATCATCCAGAGGTCATTTGGCGCATCAAGCAGCTTAAGCGACAGCGATATCTTTGGGAGGATATAGCCTGTCTCGCACGAGTCAAGGGAGTTTTCGATAAGTTCCCTTACAGCCATGTATAAAATACGTTCCGTGGTAAAGCCTGCCAGAGCCGAATTGTCGACAAAGAACTCAGACTCGGCTTTTTTATCATACCTCACCTTTCCTTTCAGCACTGTCGGCTTTGACGGTGCAGCTGCAACCTCTACAGTGGCCTTTTGATCCAAAGTCATTCAGACTATTCGCTAACTCAATTTAACTTTTTATGAGAAATTTATTGAGTCGATAGATAATAAAGGTTAATCTAGTTTTATTGAGATCACTTGAGAATTTTCTTTCTTCCTTGTAGATATTATTAGATCTAAAACTAACTTATAACATCAGAATGGTTCTGCTCGAATTTCAAATATAGAAAAATGGAGCTAACCTTGTAGCCTAGATGTTGTTGTTGTCATTGTCGTGCGTGAACTGGTAGGGGTTGTTCCTTTGGTTCTGGTTCACGACTGCGATAGTGTTTCTGATGAGATGGTACATACTGTCATGACAGGGGCATGCGCACATCTTGGTCATAGGGGATGAGTTGATCGTATCTTTAATGATTCCACTGCACAATCCATGATCATTTTTGAGGCAGTCGTCTGATCTGGCCACAGTTACTTTTCTCAGCGTATAGTATTTATAGTGAATGGAAATAGTTAAATCAATTTCCTTCCCTTTTCTTGCATGAAGGTTTATTCTGAAAGCAGGCCGTGGGGCAGATTTGAGAAGTTCCACGAAAACAAATCCTGCACTGTCAAATTGATTTATGTCAATGCAAATTCCCGACTCAGTCTGCAGTACCACAAGAAGCGGTCAGAATTCTGGAAAGTGATCAAGGGCACTGCTATGGTCGAGATTGATGAAAAGAGAATTGTCCTAGAAGAGGGAGAGACAATTATGATCCCAAAACAGGCAAAACATAGAGTACATGCGCTTGGGAGCGAGTGCATAATACTTGAAATCTCATACGGTAGGTTTGACGAAAATGACATAGTCAGATTAGAGGATGACTACCAGAGGGTCACCATGCCAAAGACTCGGGTAGCAGCTGCCTAAGCGGATATGCACATGAGTAGTAACATGAGCTTCGGCCATATCATAGTTCAAAATAATCAAGCGAAAGAAAGCAAGAGCTACCCGTATACCTTTAGCAAAAAAGAGCGTAATGATAATTCTAAAGGTGGATGGTCAAGATCAGCGAAGGCTATTACAGCTTGAAGAGGTACGAAATCTCTGATAGTTATTACTTTGATACTCAGCGGGCAGACTTTTTGACAGTTAGCCACCAACAGCTAGAATTGGCTGTGAACAAGAAGACTTGAAATTGAAGGGGCAGGCATGCCACAAATGAGGCCTGTAGACACCTTCAAGGCAAGTCTGGATCCATATCTCTTCAGGCTTTACCGCAGATACCTTTATTCAAGATACAAAGCGACCGATGAGCTTGCACAACCAGAAGTAGTACACGAGAAGGCAAAAGAAATTCTGCTCAAGATGACAGAAAAGTTTAGGCAAAATATGACATATTTTGATCCTGGTGACCAGCTGGCAGTTGAAATTGAAAATTATGAACTGAAAAGCCCAGTTGGGATCGCAGCAGGGTTTGATAAGAACTGCGATGCGCTTAAGCCAACGTCATATGTTTTTGGTTTTCTGAATCCTGGCAGCGTGCTGAAAAATCCTAATATTGGCAACCCCCAGCGGCCAAAGAGCGAGGGCACTGTCAGGATTGTAGTTGACAATGAAAGGAGGGCAATAATTAACGCGCAAGGGTACCCTCACAAAGGCCTTGATTATACAGTTTCAAATTTAAGAAAATTCATGGGAGGTTCAAGAGGCAATGCCAAGATCCTGCTTAACTTTTCCGGCATTACAGACATCTATACTGAAGACGCGGTACTGGATTCATGCAAGGAAATTCTAGTTAGAACTGCACCCCATATCGACTTTGGATTTGAAGAGAATAGGACTTCGCCAAACACTGATTTCAATAAGGTGCTTCAGACGCCTGAGTTTACAAAAAAGATAATCGACCTGATGAACACACATATACCAGGCAAGGTTAAGGCGTCCAAGATATCTCCATACAGCAAGCTGCCGCCATCAGATGAAGAAAAGAAGTCCAAGCTCAAATCGATCAAAGTATTTTATGAAAATGGCGGGCAAATGGTCACACTAGGCAACACAAGGTCGGTGGATACTAAATCTACTAGGCTTTGCCGAAATTTTGCAAGAGAAGTTGCCGGTGAAAGCGGTAAGCCGCTTTTTCCTTACATGCTGAAGCTGGTAGAGGATGTACACAGAGCATTTCCGGATATAACGATAGTTGCCTGCGGCGGCATTTTTTCAGGACAAGATGCTTGGAAAGCATATGAAAAGGGAGCGACTCTGCTTTCGCTCTATACCGCCCTTACATTCTATGGTTTTGGTGTCGTAAGGGACATACATGATGTTTTGAAAGGAAAGCTAGGTAGGGAAACCTTACAAGATTTTATAGAAAAGCGAGACAGCCGTATGAGGTAAATACTAACACAAACCATTGCAAAGTATTGGAAACCTTTTAATGCACCTGTAATCACTTTCCTGTGAAAGGAATAGGGATTTGGAGCATTGGGAAAGTATCCTAAAGTGGTTCTTGCTGCCGATCGCACATTGATGTCCCCTTACAGAGGAATATCGCTTGCGTCATTCTTTGGCTGCGCCCCAGCACTGGACTTTAACAGAGATCACAATTCATTGTTGTACTATGTCATGCGCAATCAGGTCACTCCAAGAGTACTTTTTGATTTTATTTGCAATCCTATTGACCATACAAATGGCGTCGCCAATTACGCTCCTTATGGCCTAAGAAAGGTTGAAGCTGCGCTCTTGAGGGACGGTTACAAGCAGGAGGACGTAGTGGTTTCCCACCCAGATCACATCGAGAAATTCATTGGGCCAGAAACTGAAGTTGTCGGGACATACGAGATGGATCCGCTTGGTATGGGTCCAGTCACCATGACATTCACCTATGGCCGCAAACAGATGTCGTATGATGAATTTTACAACCGTGAGCTTCACATGAGGATCAATGCTGCCAAGGAAAGGACAGGAAGCAAGGCCAAGGTAATTGCTGGCGCTTCTGGCACTTGGCAATATAATTACGACCCAGCCAAGATAGAGGAGTATGGTCTTTATGGCATTGTCGAAGGTGAGCTGGGAGGTATCGGCCCCGAAATCGACGGAGCTGGAGGCAGATTCTTTGATGCGCTTATTGCAGGTGAGTGTGACACTGCCAATCCTTTCAAGAAGAGTCAGTTCAAGGTGGAGATTAAAGAATTTGCTAGAAATGGCAGAACGTACCACGGTAGGTTCATTCACTACGGGAATGAGCCATCAGTCAGTGAGATTCCAACGATTGTCAATCCTAGTATGCATGGCATGGTTGAGGTTATGCGTGGCTGTGGACGCGGCTGCAAGTTCTGTGATGTAACACTGAGACCATTGAGGTATTACCCAGTTGAAAAAGTGCAAAAGGAAATAGAAGTGAACATGAAGTACGGCGGGTTAAAGAATGCCTGGGTCCATAGCGACGACATTTTTGTCTACGGCCTCAACCCGAGGACAACAAAGAACATGCAGCCAAATAGGGAAGCCTTAGAAGAGCTGTTCAAGGGCATCATGGCAACCGGCATAGAACATACAAATCCAACTCATGGAACGCTTGCTGGTGCAATCGCAGATGAGAAACTCATCCCCAATGTGTCTAAGATAATTAGAGCCAGCCCTAATAACCATATTGGCATCCAATGCGGTTTCGAGACGGGCAGTATAAGGCTCATTGGCAAGTACGCAGATCGCAAGCTCGCCCCATACAAGCCTGAAGAGTGGCACTGGGTAGTCAAGACGGCCATTAAGACACTCAATGAGAACTACTGGGTTCCTGCATTCACACTCATTATGGGTCTTAACAACGACGAGACACAGGAGGACAGCTGGGAGACGATCAGGCTAATTCACGAGCTAGAAACTGAGCAGCCAGACAGCAAATTCACCACGACTCCGCTTACCTTTGTGCCTATCGGGCTTCTTGAGAAATCAGACTTTTTTGACATCGGTAATACTATGGACCCTGGGAAGTTAGGTGTCATGTACAAGACTTGGCAACACAACTTCAAGTATGGCATCCAAAAGTTCATGGGCAAGGTAGGGCGCAACAATCCGATAAAGAATTGGTTCTTCACGCAGTTAGCTTCAACTCTTGGAGGTGTGCCGCTCTCTGCGATGGAGAGATTTGCAAGGAGAAAGGGCTTTGAGCATGAGCACGCCATTGAAAAGATAAAAGCAAAATACTGGTAAAAGGCTTCGACTTTGTTAGAACATAACCTTCTTACCATGCTATAAAAATCGGCATTGTAGGATGCGTGAAGTAGGACAATGGCCTGCTGAGAGCTTTTTATTGCAATCTGATAAAGACTTGAGAAGCCAGCAAAAAGCTAAGTCAGGGCTGCAGGGCATGGCGAGAAAGTACTATAGTGAGTGTGGGAGAGACGCAACAGGATTTGGAGAGATTGTAGTAATTGCAACTTGCGAGAGGAAAAACACTAAAGGGGACTCACAATGCCATGAGAGAAGAATTCTGTAAAAAAGGTCTTCGTCATCGTTATCGATATTACAAACCCATTTGACCTTTTAAAGGTCTAATTTTCAAATCTAAATTTATGATACAAAAATAATGGATTAGCTTTGTTAATGCCCTTTTCTTATTGTGTCTATTTTCTTCTTGTGGTATCTGTTCTTTCTCTTCAGTCGTGCCTGCAGTCCTGCCTGTCGTTGTTGTACTGCCATAGCTACCCTCCCTCTTGTATTCTGCTAGCCATCTCCCTTGCGTTCTGCCCAAAGATTCTTGCAGTATTTGAAGTTACCCTTGCAATTTCCCTAGAATTGTGCCTTGCATAATTTGTAGTTGCTCTACTTGCTTCAATTCCTGCAAACATCATATTAGTGGCCATGCGAATGTTGTCTTTTGTTTCATCAATTGACCTGTTGATTGCATCTTGTTGTTGTCGTCTTTGCAAAAATTCTGTCCTTTCGCGTTTCTCTCTCTAGACATGCCAAGAGGGTGGCAATTAAAACGTATAAACGGATAGTTGTAGTCTGTGTGTGCCAGGAGTATGCCTCTATATCAAGACATGGAAAAATCACTCTAAAAGCTTAAGATTAGGGAGTCTTTCTTTGAAAGAATACGTGAGCCTCTAAGCTCACAGAGACCCACGTTTGATCGCATCCTTGCCAGCTGATCTCTTTGAGGTCAGCTGGTGAGTTTGTTTAGCGGTTAGAAGATATTATTATATGTTTCAACAGTAATTTTTATTTATGTTCATGCAGAGTGATTCGATAGAATCAAATCGGAAATGTGGGATGCGCATGCATACTGCCACTCTGCTTTAATAAATGATGGAAAATGTAGGATGATAATAAACATAAGAGCATAGTCTATTGTCAGATCATACACGATTCATCGGCATCACTTGATTCGCCTTACTGGGTATACTATTTGCCAAATTGCATGATCCATGTATTAATTCATCTTTAGCGAGTCTTCATATACCCTCTTTTACTCTCCGTTTCCAAGCAGTGACGATTTTTATTATCATTCGTAATATACTGGATGAACAATTATTTCTATATCAACGAATTTCAGGAAACAACAAACAATATTGTCGTTGTCATCATAGCTCTGACAAATGTTGGGAGAGAACTATGATTATATTAATAAAATCTTTATTGATATTTATGAATACAGATTGCAAGTATAGAGCAATACCTGTAGCAGAACCTCACAGTGACCATCCTTTTCGTTTTCAGATAGAGACAAAAAACTGTCATACCTTAAAAGTCTGGGCTAGCAAGTTAAATTATCGCCATATAATGAAACTCTTTATTTACGATGAACACCAACTTCTACCATGACATCAGAAATTTTTAGAGAAAAGCAACAGATCGATAGAAAACACCATCATGTATATGATGACAAGACAATTGAAAATATGAAGCAGTATTTCAAAGTTGAACATGACTCTGATGCATTATTGAAGTATATAAGAGGGAACAGGATCAGTCACGATGTTCTAGCTTAATTTAAGAATTAGTTTTTCTTAAACATCGCAGAAACCAGCGTAGCTCAGAATGCGTTTGAAATTTGAAATAATGCATCAAACCTTCAATAGTTGCATCATCATATTCCAAATAATGATATTTCTGTTCATCATCGGCTTGCCATGAAGGCAAGGATTCATCGGTTGAGTTTGTTGCCAATTTAGTGTTGGTCTAACATGATCACCACAACAAGGATTTAACTCGCACTAATGATTGTACTAGATGACTATCTTCTCATCTTACTTCATATTATTATGTTAGATTCTAGAAGATTATTATTATTAACTACTAATGAAGAAATAACCTGTAACAATTTGAAAGATGATTACATCACTTCTATTTAATTGCCATGCTGTCCACTACAAAGTGAATGTCGTACAGACGTGGGCGTTTTGGAGGCGGTGGTCGCTTTGGTGGTCCAAAGCCAGTTGAAAGTGGTAAAGAATACGATGTTCAAGTTACCGAGATAAGTCGGAAAGGCGATGGAGTTGCCAGAGTTCAAGGATTTATTGTTTTTGTGAAAGGAGGAAGGGTCGGGCAGAAAACTAGAGTAAGGGTAACGCATGTAGGAGATAGATTTGCAACGGCTGAAACTATCGAGGGAGGAGAGCAACAACAGGTGGAGCAGCACCAATCAACCGAGCAATCAAAAGATGTTATTAGTCCTCCAGTCAGCGAAGAAGAAAAACCGGAATTACAGGACTATGCAAGCTCAGAAGCAGAAGAGATTAAACCGGAAGAACAACCCCCAACAGGCTGATAGGGGCCAGGTCGTTAAATATCAGAAGCGGCTCTAAGACAAATGGCGAGCAACTTTGGGGAAATATTGAATTGCAATACAAATTCGCTTTTGCAGAGTAATATATACACACTCCAATAAAGAGATTCTTTTAGAAGATGTGCTTTACATGATAGTAAATCCTCAATCAGCAACGAAAAGGAATATAACATTGCAGGTTGCTTGGTGCTCAAACAGAGCAGAGAAAGAGAAAAGGAGACAAAAGAGTTCTCTGATTATCAATATGACAGACACACTAACTACAACGGCATTGGGCGGGAGCTCCTGATAATTGCATAAATATATTACATGAGTTCCATATATGGAACTGATTGGGCGAGCAGTCGACGCCACAAAAGTTCACCAATGTCAATGACTTTACCATAAGGTATCTTGACTATGGGCCGTCGGACGGTAAGACTCTGATTCTTTTGCACGGTCTTGGCGCTTCTGCCGAAAGATGGTCTCGTGTAATTCCAGCTTTGTCAAAATACTTTCACCTGATAATTCCGGATATTATTGGTTTTGGTTACAGCGACAAACCTGCAGTTGAATACACAATGGATTTCTTTATTGACTTTTTCAAAGTATTTCTTGCCAATCTCAAGATATCTGAGTCAAGTATTATAGGATCATCATTTGGTGGTCACGTTGCCACCGAATTTGCCATCAGGTTCAACCACATGGTTAAAAAGTTAGTTCTAGTGTCGCCTGCGGGCATGATGAAGACATCGACTCCGACCCTTGACAGATACATAATGGCTGCCCTGTATCCGGTGTACGAGCATGTCTATGAGGCCTTTAGGGAAATGGCCTACGAATCTGATGCCGTCAACGATGAGATAGTGACGGACTTTGTGAACAGAATGAGGCTTACTAATGCAAAGTATGCATTCATGTCGACGGTACTTGGCATAAGATATGCGCCCAAACTAAACGGCAGGCTTTCAAATATAATTGCTCCAACGCTTCTTGTATGGGGAGAACAAGATAAGATGATACCGTTACAGTACTCCAGAGAATATGATGAAATTCCAAAAAGGCAGCTTGTAGTGATAAGAAACTGCGGTCACACACCGTACGTCGAAAGGCCTATGATGTTTAATAAAATCGTCCTGAAGTTCCTCATAGGCAAAGAATAATAATCAGGTCTCCTTCTGCATGGATCCTTTGTGTCGCCGCTCTATAGGTACTACGATCACCTGCACAAGATCTCCATCTTCTATATTGAGTGCTTGCCTTTCAGCCTCTGGAATAGAAATCCTGCCTCCGCTCTGTACTGTAGTCTTGAACATCGCATTATGGAATGTTAGACTCTGGAGAACTGAAAAGTAGTTCTGCATAGCATCTTGCTGAATGTTAGAAAACTGCCGGATAAAGTCCTTCTGTGCTTCACTTCCCTTTGTAATCGCTTTTTTGAAAGCTTCCATAGGATCTGTGGAATCGCTAGAACTCATGCGTATTAGCAAACACAACTATCATTTATTTAACGTTACCTAGGCGCGTTGTCTGCGTAAAACAAAAGATTGCGTCTGATAATAATTAGAAAATCAGAAGGACACTGCAGAAATGCCAAGACGAAATAATTTATTATATCGTGAGCCATTTGTGGCCAACATTAGGATTATGTACTACTAAAAAAGTTCAATAAGAACATGGGGCATCGTATAAGAATTGCAGACGCTTTTTTCTAGCTTTGATCCCGTTGTCAGCATAAACAGCGGGCAGGTTTTTCTTTGGGAAAAACATGAGAATTCATGGTATGGCATACATGGTGACCAAGTTATCAAGTTCACACAGTCTGACAAGGGTATTGAATTTCTTTCCTTCCCGGATGACAAATCCTGTGATCGGAAAATATTCAGACTTGATGACGATATTAAGAAGATATTTGAAGAAATATCGCATGATCCACTCATATATAGGCTTGTCAGATTATACCCTGGCCTCCGCCTGATAAGGCAGAAGCCCCACCAATGCCTATTCTCATTTGTTTGTGCAAGCAATACCAACATACCTATGATCCGAAGGATGCTCTATAATATGACAAGAAAGTTTGGCAAGCGCACAAAAGTTGATGGAATAGACTTTTTTACATTCCCTTCCGCTGCAGATATCAATAAGGCAAGTGTTGATGAACTAAGGGCCTGCGGCCTTGGCTACAGGACAAAGGCAATAAAGGCTGCAGCTTATTCCATCGCAAGTGGACGACTTGACTTTGATTTACTAAAGAAAGTAAGCTATTATGAATCAAAAAAAGAATTGCTGCAAGTCTATGGAATTGGGAACAAGACAGCTGACTGCGTGCTTTTGTTTTCACTTGAAAAGCTTGACGCATTTCCAATCGATGTATGGATTGCGAGAACACTTGCTAGTCATTATGGTTGGCTTCATAAAGGCAAATTCCATGATAAGATTGCCCCCCATCAGTATGAGCAGCTGTCGGATGGCGCAAGAAGTTACTTTGGCAGGTATGCAGGATATGCTCAGCAGTATCTTTACTACCACATAAGACATCTCGCAGGTAGAAAATGGTGATAAATACTTAATAACTATCGTTACAAATACTGAATAGCAATGTTAGCTAATCGCCCTTATCATGGCAAGACCATTAAGAGCGCTTGACTGGGTGGTTATCGCTGCCCTTGTGATAGTGGCCGCTTTAGTAATATACCTGCTTTGGCCGCTTATAATAGCAATAGCAATAATCGCTGCTGGATACTTTATCTATAGGTGGTACACAGGCAGAAGGCTTGTCAGGACAGGGTAGCCAATCTATTTCCTTTACTATTCGCCAGCATTGCTTTTCTATTATTGTCATCATCATTATCTTCTCTCTGTAACTAAATCAAATAACTCATATGTTGTATTTTCAAATATTGTCGCATTGGCGGTTGTGTAGTAATGTTGTAATCTTGTTTGTAGTTATATTGCTAGATGCTTTTACTTCTAAATTGCTGTGCTACTGCGTTAGATCTATAATGCTTGTTCGGATGATCAGCTTGGCTTGTGGGGAAACGTCATACTGCTCCAAAATTATGTCCGGATCTTTGATCAGCTCGTTTCTGAATTCCGGCTCGCTGGCTGCCTTGAGGAGAACCTCGCTTATAACCTCAGCTTCCTTTTGTTGAGACTCCAAGGGTATCTGCACCAAACTGAACGCTCGTATATAATCTTAATGCAGGATGCCTCTATATAACTCCGATAAATAGAAAGTATAGCAATTGTGACCTTACGTCATTAGCATATTATGGATGTATGCCTGCTAACAGGAACAATCACGCTTGTAACTAATGTAAGATCAGTTATATGTTTACAGGCCTTGGTTCTAGCTTGAAAGGTCATTTACGATAGAGTATTAATCTGTACATAGCATAGCATGGTTAGTTTTCGTTTATTGTGCTAAAAAATTGTCAGGAACTGGCTTCATAGACAGATGCCAGCATCTGTTCTGACAGCAAAGCCTGTCGCTTACAAACCCAACGCATTTTGTCGAGACTATAGAGATGGCGAGCATAAAAAATGAAGAAGAAGAAGAAAAGAGAGGATGAGAAGAGAGGATGGGTAATACGCCGGATCCTATCCTCCGCTTACATATGCCCTTTCGCCATGCTGTACAAGGTCCAGACCGACCTCTTCTTCCTTTGGAGTGACCCTTATACCGCCCGGCCACACTATATCCATTACCTTGATAATAAGTGCAGTTAACCCCATCGCCCATGCAAGTGCAGCAAATGCGCCTACCGCATTTTCGTACAACTGAGCAGGATTGCCAAAGGCAAGGCCGTTGTCTCCCCATGGCGTGAACCGCACTTCTGCAAAGATGCCGGTAAGTAGAGCGCCTGCAAGACCACCGATGCCGTGTACAGCCCATGTGTCAAGTGCGTCATCCCACTTCCTCCTATTCTTAAACGCAAGTGCTGCATAGCAGACAACTGATGCCAAAATCCCTATGATTATGGAAGACATTGGGGACACAAAGCCAGATGCTGGTGTGATGGCTACAAGCCCAGCTACTGCGCCAGTAGCTGCACCAACTGTTGAAGGTCTTCCAGTGTGTGCCCATGATATCAAGGACCAGGTGACCGCCGCCATGCCTGTGGCAATTTGTGTTGCAACGAAGGCACTTGTAGCGTTTGTGGCCGCCGCAGCTGCAGAACCTGCATTGAAACCAAACCAACCGACCCACAGTAGCGCTGCACCTAATACAACAAGTGATATATTGTGTGGCTCCATCGGGATCTTGCCATATCCAAGCCTGCGTCCAAGCATGAGAGCGATCACAAGACCGGACCAACCAGAGGTGATATGGATGACCGTTCCGCCTGCAAAGTCAAGTGATCCCAGACAGCCTGTCCATCCAAAGCCACAGTATCCAGGGTTTCTTCCATAATTATCAGGTCCAGTAATCTCCCATGTCCAATGTGCCGCAAAGTCATAAACGAATGTTGCCCAGATGACTATGAATATTATGAATGCACTGAATTTCATCCTCTCAGCCAGCGAGGCTACGATTAGTGCAGGTGTAATGATAGCGAACATCATCTGGAATACCATGTATGTCTGGTGAGGTATGGTTGTACCATCTATACCACCGTACGCAATTGAGGGTACATCATGAAGCACATACTGCAGGCCTGCCCAATCGAAGGTTCCTATGAATCCATATCCTCCCGCATCAGGTCCAAAGGCCAGACTATAGCCCCAGAGTGCCCACTGCACCGCAATTACACCCGTAGTAATAAACACCATGTGAAGTGTGTTGACAGCATTCTTTTGTCTCGACAGACCAGCATAGAACATTGCTAGCCCTGCAGGCGTCATCATAAGCACAAGCGCAGAGGATGTCAACATCCATGCGTTGTCTCCGTGGTCTATTGTGCAGGGAACAAGCTCTGCTTGCCCAGTTTCATTGTTTATTTGTGTCACATAGCTTCCATCATCATTTGTCTCGAAGCAGGAATACACCACCGCAGGGTCGCCCTCTGTATAGGCAAACGCGGAGCCTGAGGAATTAATGATGGTTGTCGCCACCACAGCTGCTATTATGGCAGTCAGAG
>DATFBV010000017.1:0-15485 GCA_035253605.1 Nitrososphaera sp. | reverse complement strand
AGTTAGACTCTTGCTTCCAAGCTCCTCATATACTCCAGTAATAATTTATCTTGGCTTTCTGCTCCCACTGAATCTTTCATACTGCATACGAAATAGGTTGATTAGCGAGCTAATGTCTGCCTCTTGATTAATCAGAAAAGTTACCCAACCGGATTTAGGCAATACATGGTGGGGTAACGCTCTTCCCTCTTTTACCAACTCGTTACGGATGCTCATTGGAAAAGGAAGGTCCGCAAATCTTCCGCCGTGCATATGGCCCATTTCTCTCCCATTCATGCGAAACTCTCTTCCACCAAATCTATGGGGCTGTGAAGTGACTCCTGGCCAACTCATCAATTCCGTTTTGACCTTCTCAGACACCTCATTATCATTTAACGTCCTTACCCCCCTTGTTGATGTGGTCATGAGTATATTCTTGAGGACGCTTCTTTTAAAGATGGTAGTAATTTCCTACTAACCGGTTATTTTCTTCTGACTCATAATCGTGTTAATAATTCATCTTTTTCTTTAGGTCATAGTGCTTCCCGCAACGGCCGCTGGCACCGCGTGTGGCAAGATACGGCTAACAGACATAGCGGTTAGAACTCCCTGATGATTGCATGCTCGACAAAAGGTGGTCGGAGGGGTGGGATGGGACAAGGCTCAAGAGTCAGTTACAAACTCGTTTACAGCAATCTCCTTTAATTACATTGACCCGATAAACTTGATGTGACTGAACCATTTAATCTAGAGGAGCAGGCAGGAGAAAAGATCTGGATTACAGGGGACATGGTGAAGGTCAAGGTCACCTCTGCTGAGACTGGCGGTGCCTATACCATGATTGAGGCTATTGCATCGCCAGGAAATGGCCCACCTCCTCACTTGCATAAGAACGAGGATGAGACTTTATACGTACTCGATGGCGACTTTGAGATACTCAACGGTGAGCAGCATCTTAAGAGTGCCAAGCCAGGTGCACTAGCATTCGTACCGCGAGGAACAGTACACCGCTTCCGCTGCGTCGGAGATCGCATCGGCCGCATCTTGCTCATCTATACCCCAGGAGGGATCGAGGGGTTCTTTCGGGAATCAGGGAGGCCGGCTGTTGGAGATGGTCCAGCACCACCCGTAGACTCAGCAGAAATCGCTCGCACTGAAAAAGCTGGCCAACGTTATGGGCTCCAAGTAGTTGACTGGGCCATCTGAGACCTTGAACATTGCTGAGGCCCTCCCTTGCAGTCTGTCTATGGGAATTTGGATAAAAAATTCAAGTGAACCAAAGGCAGGAATTTTAGCTATGCCATGAAAGTAATGGATGTCCAGTGGGATTAATGAGTTGAATTTGTAATAAATACCTCCGTTCCCTATAAGGAGAAAGTATACATGCAGATACAGTGACTTTCTGACGTGTATAGCGCTTACACTTCGCTTTGATTTTGAGTTTGATATATGTATTTGGCTGAGATTGAGCTATTAACAAGTGTAAGACAGAAGATAACAGACACGGTTAGCAAGCGATTTGCTCCGCGCCACATATCAATTCAAAACCCACGATTTGTTTCTATCAATGAATATATGACCTCCTATGAGGAAGACTATACAGTATAGATGAAAGCAGCGGTCTATAGAGAACATCACAAGGATCCCCGGCAAGTAGTTAAAATCGAAGATATTGATACACCCAAGCCAAGAGGCAACGAGGTTTTGATAAAAGTTGAAGCAGCATCATACAACTATAATGACCTCTGGGGCATTTGGGGCGAACCAATCAAGATTCCAATGCCTCATATCTCAGGAAGCGACATAGCTGGAACAGTTGTTGAAGTTGGCGAGAATGTCACGGTAAATATCAAGGTTGGAGATCGAGTGGCCTCGTACCCAAACCTGACTTGCAGAGTATGCTATGAATGCACATCTGGAAGAGAATATGATTGTCGCAGCAGGCAAGTATGGGGGTTTCAGACAGGCCCACTCTGGGGCGGCTTTGCGCAATACACACATCTACAAGAGGTCAACGTAGTAAAACTACCAGAGAATGTATCATTCGCTGACGCAGCGGCAATTTCAATGGTAGGCATGACAGCTTGGCATATGCTTGTTAGCCGAGCAAAGATAAAACCAGGACAGACTGTTCTGATAATGGGTGGAGGAAGCGGAATGGGAATAGCAGGCATACAAATTTCCAAATTATTTAATTGCGATGTCATTGCTACAGCAGGTAACAAGGACAAAATGGACAAGTGCTTGCAGCTTGGTGCTGACTCTGTAGTCAACCATCGAGAGCCTGATTGGTACAAGAACGTACGCGAAATAACGAATCGGCAAGGAGTGGACGTAGTCTATGAGCATATTGGCAAGACTGTATTCCCGCAGGAAGTTGGCCTATTAAAGATGGGTGGGACGCTAGTGTCTACAGGTGCGACCACTGGCTATGACTCCACAATTGACCTACGATATCTTTTTTTCAAAGGAACCAACCTGTTGGGGGCAACGCAGGGAACTAAGGCAGGCTTGGAAGAGGTAATAGGATGGGTCAGCAAGGGAAAGATAAAGCCAGTAATTGATACAATCCTTCCATTCAGCAACATGGTTGAAGGCCACATCAAGATGGCAGACTCACAGCTGTTTGGCAAGATAGTGACCACTCCGCAGACACTCTGAGGGTATCCAGAAATGATGATGAATTTTAGATTTGGAACTGCGATAAATTGTATTGATGGGAGAACTCAGCAGGTTGTAATAGATTACATGAAACAAAAGTACAGCATTGATGGAGTTGACATGGTGACGTTTCCAGGTGCCGATGGGATTTTTTCTAGTGCGGAACACTCGGGCGAGATTTCGCATATCCAAAGAGCAGTCTCCATATCGATAGAGAAGCATGGTTCAAAGATAATAGCAGTCGTCGGGCATTATGATTGCGCGGGTAACCCTGGTGATAGGGAACATCACTATATGCACATACGGAGGGCAGTGAATGAAGTATCCTCTTGGAATTTCCAAGCACAAGTCATCGGACTTTATGTCAATGACAAACGAGATATTGAGGAAGTAACATAACCAAAGGGCTTTGTGAACCATGTCAGTTGACAATTCTGTTCCTTGATGACAAGTATTCTAGAACCTTCTTTCATGAAATTTTATGTGAGTTGAATGGAGAGCTTTCAAGTCTTGACGCTTATTTCAGACAAAATCACCCAAGTCTGGGAAGGTGTCGAAAATACTGTCGGGAAATCGGTAGATGTTGTATACAGATTACAAAAATCATGCGATCAACGCTTCTTTTCGATGCCATTTCTTCAAAAGGAGCGCCACCATACCGATCTAAGAGAAAAGAAAAAAAACAAAAATACTCGACGTAACTAGAAGGTGAGCCCAAGGGTTTCAATGGTTAGGACCACTAAAGTGAAGGGTCATTAAGGTCATTGGGAGTATGATAACAAAGTGCAGCTAACACTCTTGTGACTAATTCAAGATATATATTGTGTGTGGTAAGATTAATAATAATAAGAAATTCCAAACATCTCTGAATTCAAAATTGCAGACACTGTTTTCAGCAATGCTGTTACTGATTATATCTCTGACTACAATCCCATTTGTAATCATTCAGTCTGAAGCCCAGCCATTACTTAGCCGACAAGAAAAGCTGTTGAATAATAATGTTGTTGTTTTCTCTCTTCTCGATGCATTTGAATACACTTTTGATATTGCTGGGGCACAAATATTCCCAAATGATACAATAAAACGTAGCATAGTGACAGAATACAACCCATCAGTTTACAATATTTCTAGCCTACAATATAATATAATGGATCATATAATCAATGCATCAGATGTACAGATACATGTCAATCCGACAAGAATTGATGAGGCGAACACTAGGCTTGATTTCCAAATATATGCAAACAATGCAGAAGTTACAGGTCAATGGCTGAGCAAAACCTTCAACGACTTTGAGATAAGATCTGCTTATGCCATATATAATCTGGTTACTGACAAAATGACAGTTCATGTACCCTATGATGTGGCACTGCAACACTTATTGCAGCAGTAATTGATAACTGCGAGAGTACAGTCGCAACGAGAATGAAGTTGTAAGTATCTTGTCAATTATTTAGGATACCACATACATTAGTCAACGTGAATAGTCACTGGAATTCAACGGAATAGGAGTCGGTTAGCCAAAATTAGTCCTTCCTTAGCTCTCGGCTGGGACAGCTCAGCATACTCAGTCCATAAGTCATCCGGGATTGATATTGATATAAAAAAGAAGGGCTCATAGGGATCCAAGAGAAAAAACTTCAAACTCGAGACTAAGTGAAGCTGTATAAAACAAAATGACAATGAGCTTCTATTGTTCCAAACTATCTAAATTCTGTACCTAGTCAGTCGATGGCTCATATAACCTCCCCTTGGGGAGTAATGCCTTTTATGTCATTTTGTAATAAGGGTCCTATGAACAAAACAATTATGGAAAAAATTACCCCGCATCTTTGGTTCGATAACAATGCCGGAGAAGCAGCTAAATTTTACACCTCTATTTTCAAGAACTCAAAAATAAAGAATTTGACGAAGCTTCACAACACTCCCTCGGGAACAGTTGAGATTTTCACAGTTGAACTTATGGGTCAAGAATTTACGCTCATCAGTGCAGGCCCTCTCTTTAAATTCAATCCATCCGTATCATTTCTCGTCACCTGTAGCACAAAGGAAGAAGTCGACGAGTTGTGGAAGAAACTGTCCCAAGGAGGCACGGTGCTTATCGAGCTTGGCGAGTATCCGTTTAGTGAAAAGTACGGCTGGCTCCAGGATAAGTATGGCCTCTCATGGCAAATAGTGTTCATGGGCGACCACATGCTAAAACAGAGAATCATTCCAACGCTAATGTTTGTAGGAAAGCAGCTCGGTAAGGCAGAAGAGGCGATCAATTTTTACGCATCGGTATTTGGCAATGCCAGAGTTGGCGATATCTTCCGCTACAGCAAAGGGGAAGAACCCGACAAGGAAGGGACTGTAAAGCACGCATCGTTCATGCTCGAGGGTCAGGAGTTTGCTGCCATGGACAGTGCACGTGAACACAACTTTGGATTCAATGAAGCTATTTCACTCATGGTGCACTGCCAGACCCAGAAAGAAATTGACTACTACTGGGAAAAACTTTCAGCGGATCCAAATGCAGAACAGTGCGGTTGGCTTAAAGATAAGTATGGCCTCTCATGGCAAATAGTTCCCAATCTCATGGACGAGATGCTCAAAGATAACGATACGAAGAAAATTGCACGAGTAACAGAAGCGTTTCTACAGATGAAAAAGTTAGATATTGCAAAATTAAAAAAAGCTTATGAAGCAGGATAAAATCAGGAGACCGGACTATGATGTAGAAGGTATCGCTCCAATCTGCTGCATCAATCCCATAACGTCCGCCTCAACCCAGTCTTCTGCCACTTTACCGTCCACAATATTTGAAATGCCTATAGAACTGAAAGAGACTTTCTTGTCAGTTGGCCGTATGCCCTGAAACTCTCCTTTGTGAGTGCCACTAACAGTTAGACGATATGCTACTTTATCATCTTCTGCGAGAATATCTTCAATTTAAAATGAAGGTCGGGAAATGCCTTGGAAAGTCCAATTATGAATTGTTTATGGGAATTCCAATCCATTGGTGGAACTCCTGGAAAGTGAAAGACGTGTTTAGGCGAAAAGAGCTTTTCCACCTTTTCTACTTCTTGCTGATTGTAAAACTCAAAGACCTGGCGAACCACTTGTTTGTTTTGCTCTTCTGGCGAAGCCATATTTAGCTCGCATGCGACCACTACTGTCTTAAGTACTGTATGGATAACTTTCATAGAACTTTTCTTTAATGTCCAGAAGGTTCCAGTAGAAGTCAGAGAAACCACAGATGAGTAGCGGAGGTCATCTCATACATCTTCCGCTACAAGCTGGCGTCTAGGCAAAGCATGAAGCGTTAGCTAGGAAACATTAGGCCGCGAGCATTATTATTAAAAGTAAGCGCTACATCTAAGTCATTATTGGTAGTGTAATAGCAATTGAAGTTTGAAACGGAAATAAGCGAAAAAAGCTCTCCTAAAGAATATTGTAATTGGGAGGAAGTAGAAGCACTAACAAGAATAGTCGCGGAAAAAATACGAAGATCAAATAAGAAATATGATGCGATTCTGGCTATAACAAATGGTGGAGTCATTCCAGCCAGACTAATGGCACGGGAACTTGACATTAATTTTATACAATTGATACCAGTTAGAGACAAGAAGCTATACAAAGAGGAGATGCCTCTTTTGCTCAAAGAAAAGAAATACCTTATAATTGATGAAATATACGACACAGGTGATATCTTTTATAAGGTTTATGAAGCAGTAAGAGTATTTGATTGTGATTTTGCGTTTCTTATGAGCAGGTACGAACTCAATAACAAAAGAACCTATATTGGAAAGGTACTTAACCATAACAAATGGATCGTATTCCCTTGGGAATGAAGTAATGGCTTGCAGATAGTAATAAGAAGTTTTTAGAATGTTTATAATCTATATCATTGAATTCTATTGTTGTCATTACCCAGTTCAGAATTTAGTCCCAAAAAAGATGAGAGTGTTATCTCGCACGATAATTTAATTAAAAGTAAATACAACAACAATAATAATAAGACAATCTTAGACTTAGAACGGAAGATCAATTTAGCCAAAGGTCAGGAAAAAGTTGATTTGCTTGTAAAGAATGCAAAGATAGTAAATGTATTCTCTGGAGAGATTCATCAAGCTAATGTCGCTATCGCTGATGGAATATTTGTAGGATTTGGAGGAGGAGGAGAAGAAGAGTATAACACGAAGAACATGTATGATGCTCAAGGAAGGTATATGTCTCCTGGACTTATAGACGGCCATATCCACATAGAGTCTACATTTCTGTCTCCTAGAGAATTTTGTAATGTGGTAGCACCGCATGGAACCTCAGCTGTAATATGTGATCCACATGAGATAGCTAATGTTCTTGGTCTAAAAGGTATTGACTATCTTCTTCAGTCAAGTCTGGGTTTACCCGTTAAATTTTATTTTATGATGCCTTCATGCGTACCAGCTACGCACATGGAAACATCTGGTGCAGCGATTCTTGATAAAGACATACGTGAATACATGGATCGCTATCCTGAGATTGTTATTGGATTGGCAGAAATGATGAATTATCCGGGGGTAATATATGAAGATAAAGAGATCTTGTCCAAATTGATAGCAGTAGGTTCAAGACCCAAAGATGGGCATGCCCCGCTACTATCGGGAAAATCATTGAATGCATATATCATAGCTGGGATGGGTAGTGACCATGAATGTACTAATCTTAAAGAAGCGACCGAAAAGCTACGCAAGGGCATGCATATCATGATAAGGCAAGGAACTCATGAAAAGAATCTGCAGGATCTTATTCCTCTAATTAATGATTTTAATAGCTCTGCTGTGAGCCTTGTTTCGGATGATCGTGACCCAATTGATCTAAAGGAAAATGGACATCTTGACTATTTGGTTCGTACAGCTATTTCCTTTGGTTTACCACCTATAAGAGCAATTCAGATGACATCAATCAATACTGCTAGATATTTTGGATTAAAGAATATAGGTGCAGTAGCCCCAGGATTTAGGGCGGATTTTATTTTATTAGATGAGTTGGAATCCTTTAGAATTTCTGAAGTGTTCCTTGGAGGAAAGAGAATAAGTAATGGATACATCAATAGGATTAAAAATGAAGCAGGCTCTGTCCTTAATAATATTAATTCTTCAACAACATCATCTTTCCTGCAAAATACAATGCACATTAAGTCAATTAACGACTCAAATATGTTTGTGATTCCTGCAAATTCTACAACAACATCATCACGCTTACAAGTCATTGGAGTTATTCCAGGGCAAATCATTACTCAAAAGCGAACTATCCCTGCAAAAATAGATGAAAAATATGGAGCAGTCGCAGATATCCAAAGAGATCTAGCAAAGCTTGCAGTTATTGAACGCCATCACAAAACAGGAAACATAGGATTAGGGTTTGTTCAAGGCTTAGGTCTTGAAAGAGGAGCAATAGCAAGTACTGTAGCACATGATTCACATAATATTGTTGTAGCCGGAATGAATGATAACGATATGTTGATGGCTGTTCGATATATTTCGTCGATTGGTGGTGGGTTGGCTGTGGCTGAAAATGGATATATCACAGCGGGTTTGCCACTTCCTATTGCTGGACTAATGTCTAATCAGTCTATAGAATCAGTAATTTCGAACCTCACAGTGCTCAATCAAGCCTGTCTGAAGTTAGGTAATAATGTAGTAAAAGATCCATTTATGCTACTTTCTTTTCTCTCTTTGTCTGTAATACCTTCTTTGAAGTTGACAGATAAGGGGTTAGTAGATGTTGATAAATTTCGTTTTACTTCTCTGTGGGCGGATTAGCGATATCAGAGATATCTGTTAGTTCTTCTTTCTTGTTATCTGACATCTAGGCGCGTCTAGTACAAACTTAACAGTACTTACAAAAGACACAGAGAATATCTCCTCTCTCTGCCAGAATTTTGAACGATTTTCTACCAGTCCTAGATGGTTGCGAGAGAAAATCCTTAAGGACTCTATAAAGCAGCAGCACGAAACGATAGTTGACGGCCAGTCGTTCTACTAACCATATCATATTAATCACAGATTTTCTTTTGTATTTTCAGTTACTACTTTCAGATATCCATTATTTCTGGACTATCTCACTTGCACAAGCGAGAAAAAACATAACGATCAAATACTTTTTTACTTTTAACTTCTGTCGCAACAAAAGTTTTATTCTCTTCATTGATATTGCGACTTCCTGTAACAAATCTTGAGTGCCCCCACAATATGCCACTTTGTATAATATCGACTTTCCCCCTCTTGAACCTAAAAAGCTCCGGCCTTTCCAACATCGCGACTGCAAAGACATCAGGCAGATCAAATTTACCAAATTTCGTCAAAGGATAACGCAGTAAGGATTTGACAATAGTTGGTACTTTGTCGCTATTGCTACTGCCCTTTTTCCTCTTTTTGCATTGCCGGTTTGAAAGCCTCGAAATAAATTTGTCATCTACTGTCAAATATTTGTCAGTTACATCCAAGCCTACAATGTTAAGTCGCGCTGCTCCCAACGCAGCCTGACTCATCACTATTTGAGCAGCTTTTGGGTCGCAGTAAAAGTTGAATTCGGCATGCTGAGTAATATTGCCATAAATTTTGCTTGCAAGCCCAAATGCGCCTCCCATAATGCAAATTCTTGATAAATAACGAGTTATGTCTGGATCTTTAATTATTAACCTAGCAATGTTTGTTAGAGGTCCTGTTGCAACCAGCGCAACTTCATCTCTTCTATAATTTGCCAGTGTTTCAGAAATAAAGTCAGAAACGTCTCTTTTTTGCAAAAGAGTCGGATTACATTGAAGAGTCATATTTCCAAGGCCCTTCTTTCCATGTACCTGCTGTGCATGAACAATTTTCTTAGATAGCGGCCTTGATGCTCCCTTCAACACGGGTATCTTGGACTCCTTGCCCACTACCCTTAGGATTCTAAGCGTGTTTAAGGCTGCAGCCCTTGCAGTTACGTTGCCGCTGACAGTAGTTATGCCGATAATTTCGATTTCGGAAGAATGCAAAGCCATTATTATAGCTATAGCATCATCTAGTCCAGTGTCAACGTCCATTAGAACTTTTGCAGGCAATTTCCCACGATCACGCCGTGCCACAAATAATAACTGTGTATGATATCCCTTTGCAGTGAATCTGTAGTCTAGTCATAGAGATAACGCTTAATCTCCTCATAAGTTGGGCTTGCTCTTGTCTCTTCTCTGGATGTCTTAAGCGCTGCGGCTACATTGGCAAGATACAGAGCCCTAGCGTCTTCAAATCCTTTGAGCTTGAATGCTGCAAAGGCACCGACAAATGTGTCTCCTGCTCCTACTGTGCTTACTATTTTTAGATCAGAGGAAGATAAATGCAGTGGCGGTATCATCATGCTTTTTCCTTTCATGCACAGCACACATCCTTTATCTCCCAGAGTCACCACTACATTTTTACCGTTGATGGAATTGGATATCTTGATACATGCCTGCACGCCATCGTCCGTCGATGTCAGGGAGCCAGCCTCCTGCTGGTTTAAAATCAGATAATCCACATGCATCATGTATCTTTGCACAGCAGAAAGTCCGTATTTGGTTAGAAGCGCAGGCGACCATATGACGCTCTTGCCAGCCCTATTAGCGTATATTATGAGCGAGCTTGCAATATCAAGAGGAGGGTCTATAACTATTATTGTACGTGAGTTATCGATTGCAGATAGCACATTTGGCCGTGCAATATGCTCCGGTCTAATAGCCAAGTTTGCAGCCTGATGCGTCAGAATCACATTTTCGCCCTTGCTGTCAACAATTACATAAGCCTGCCCTGAAAGCATTCCACCATGCTGAAATATTAGAGAAGTGTCGATTCCTTCACTCTGGAGTATCTTGATCTGGCTTTCGGATATACTATCGACTCCAAGCATTCCTATAACGCCGACACTATTTGTGCTTAGGATTTTTACTGCTGCTACAGCAGTGTTGGCGGCCTTGCCTCCAGGAACAGAAATCACCTTCATTACACGTATTTCTTCTCCAGGATTCGGGAATCTATCTACAAATAGCGTAGTGTCCCAGTTTATCGCGCCGCAGACTAGGATTTTAGACATACTTGGTGTGAGTTGCACCAAGAGCAGTGTAAAGTTATCGTAAATATATATAGCAAAGAGAGTAAGCGAGGTTTTCGCCCGTTTATCCTCGCATCTATGCTCTGCTCGCATTATTTTTGTTTTGAAAGAGACATTCATTTCTGCTCTTTTTCTAATTTGACCTAAAATTCATATCTCTAACTGGGTAAATCTTATCATGAACGCAGAGGGTGGCAGAATTAGTGACAGTTAATTCAAGAGTAGTAGACAATACCAGCAGAAGGGATGGCCGAAAAGGAGTCTAGAGAAAAACCTTTGGAAAATAGACCCATCATTGGTACATAAGGAAAAAAGAGTTATTGTTTAACAAATTAATCTTTGTCTGCTATAGATAGTATCGCTATAAAGATTATTATCAAGAAACTTTGAAGTTTTCTCTCACAGCGCTTTGTATAAAATATTACCTCTCCAAAAAAGTCACAATAGAATGTTGGTGCAAAGAGATAAGACCCCTTGCGCAAAAAATAATAGTTGTTGCTATGCTGCTACTGTTGCTCAGTATTCTCAACAACCACTACTTCTGCAACGTATATGCTTACTGGAGGAACATCTGTTTCCCAAGGTCTCACGTATTCCAGCTGTAAAGTAGCACTGCCTTCCTGCAGTGCATTAAATGTCAGTACTTGTTTTCCTGGAGCTCCTACAAGCTCGGATTCGGGACGTATGTATTGGCTGTCTAGAAACCGCACCATATCAGGATTGCTTACAGAAGCAACTTGCCATGCATAGCCTGTAGACGGATTAGAAGTGAGAGTTATATAGAACTGTTCATTCGTCTTGACAGACAATGTGGCATTGGGTGATATCGGCGATGTGCTTTGGTTCAATGGTGATGGCATTATAGACTGCTGCAAACCAGATGGTATGATATTAGGATAGGTCGTACGATCCATCAACCTTGCTTGATTTCTATCCTGTCTTTCAATACCATCAGCAATCATACCTTGTTGTGCAAATGAGTTGCTGGCCATGACAATAACCCCTAGTAACATTGCTGCCATCGTTGCAGCAGCGAACACTATGGATAGCCTGCCCTTCATAAGGATGCGGGAAGGTAACTAAAAATTAAGAATTATGGACCATTTTCAGACTATACTCTCAGAGTATAAAATTCTAGTCCAAAGGTCGGTCGTAAACCGCAGATTCATCAGAAATAAAATCTTTCCCCCTTAAGATCTCTATCTATACTACAGTCACTGCAATATCAAAAGATAATTACCTAACCTGAACAAGAAACGGTGTAAGTTTCTTATAGAACATCCTGTAAATACGCTCGTGGCACAGGCGCAGACGCACATTACCCCAAGCCTATTATTACTTGGGCTAATTGTATCTGCTACTGCTGCAAACTCGCTGATCTTTTTCGCTGGGACCGAGTCCAGAATTGTATATTCTGAGCTAATAATAATTGCTTCAGCGGCTATTGCAGCGCTTCTAGGTATTTTACTAGCATATAGGCAGATTCTTCACAACCGTTCTCATTCCAAGATGTACATATCCCTTGCAATAGGTCTTGTGCTTTGGCTCTTTGCTGACATAATTTGGGCCAGCTATGAGCTAGTTTATCATATAGCAGCACCTATCCCATCCTTATCAGACATACTCTGGTTAGCTGGATATCCCTTTTTTGCGTATAACCTTATTGCCACTTACAGGGAATTTTACAATAGATTTGACAAGAGAGTATTGCTTGCCAGTATAATAGGAAATGCCATCTTTGTAGCATACTTGATCTATCTTACAATCAGCTTATCAGATTTTTCAGGCCAAGGAAGCGTTTCGATGTTTGCAGTCCTTATTGCCTATCCAATAATGAACGCCCTACTGACCATTCCTGCTCTCTCGATTCTCATTGGACTATGGAAGGAAAGACCCTGGTCCATACCTTGGACTTTTAAATCACTGTCTTTATTCTGCATAGTGATAACGGACAGCTGGTTCGCATTCATAATACTTTCAGGCTTGTATGAACAGGTTTGGATATCGTCTATGTTCTTTGGGGCGGAGTATCTTATATTGGCTGGAGGTCTTTTGTGGTTTAACAAATATCTCGCTATTTATAAAAACCATGGTACGGATTCTGCAACAAATACTACTAGTCAAGACCACTTAAAAATAACAAATGGCCTTGGCAATAGAAATACTTCAAATAATAGGATTCGATATCTGCAAGTATTAGTAGCTATAATTCTGGTCGGCGGAATACTAAGTTACGGCTTTATGACTTCAGGCGCCACGGAGGCTACAAGATATTTCGGTCCTGTGGAAGGCGCAAACACGATATTGATAGGAGCGCTACTACCACTTACAGGTACACTTTCCTCCTTTGGGGAGTCTGCTGAAGCATCATTGAAGCTGGCAGTCGACGACGTAAACAATCAATTGGCAAATTCTGGATCATCATCAAGGGTAGGGCTCATAATTGAAGATACAAAGACAGATCCTAATGTCGCGCGTGAAAAAATTATGGATCTTGCATCAAAAGGAATACGTATAGTCATTGGGCCATCAACTAGTGCAGCAGTCGCTGCAGTCAAAGAATATGCTGATAAAAACGGTATTCTGATAGTTAGTAGTAGTAGTACGGCTCCATCTTTGGCAATCCCCGATGACAATGTGTTCCGATTTGTTCCCGACGATACTCATCAAGCAGAGGCACTAGCAAAACAGATGTGGGATGAAGGCACAAGAGTTGTCATTCCTATATGGCGAACTGATGTTTTTGGAAACAATCTTCAATCCTTATTGAAAGAAAAGTTCGAAAAACTTGGTGGTAAGGTGGTCGATGGCGTAGGATATGATCCTCCTGTCGGTAATTTTGCCGCAAGCCTTCACAGAATCAATTTTATCTTGTGGGAGCAAGAATTGAAATCTTTGAATTCGAAGGTAAATGATGCTCTGAAGCAATACGGTGCTGATAAAGTAGGAGTGTATATCGTAGCCTTTGATGAAATTGTACCCATCATGATTCAAGCAAATAGACATGAAACACTCCAATCAGTAAGATGGTATGGAAGCGATGGTTCCGTCCAACACGAGGGTCTGATAAAAAATATTGAAGCCGCAGAATTTGCAGTAAAGACGAATTTCTTAAGCCCTATCTATGGAGTCGAAGCAAGCGAGAGCTTTAAGGAATTAGAGGAAAGGATAGTTGAAGAGATAGATAGGGTGCCTAGGTCGTACGCAGAAGTTACTTATGATGAATTTTGGGTAGCAGCGCTCACCCTTAGCAATTATAACGGAACACAGCAAGACGACATTGGCTCTTTAAGAGAAGCCTTTATCAATACCACCAATTCCTATATCGGTGTAACTGGAAGAACCGAGTTAAATGATGCAGGCGACAAGAAATCTGGGTCATATGACTTTTGGGCAGTACGAGCGGTATCCGAGGACGCTAAGAACAAGGATTCATTTGGATGGACAAACGTTGCTGCATACACAAGTAGTATAAACAACAATTGATGCCTTTTCAAAAGATGCTATCAAAGGTTAATAATAATTTCATCAACGATAGATAGTATCTGCTACTAATCTTTCAATATTGCTAACCACCTTGCCATCATCTGCATCAGCCCACCGCTCAAGTACAAGTCCAACCAGTATATCATATGATGGTAGAGGTATCAGCATCAACTTACAGTCTTCATGAAGAGTGATTATAGCTTGAGGTTTTCCAAAAATATCTCTTACTTGGTTTACCACGCTAAGAGTTGCAATGGCTAAGATTCCACCATAATTACTATTCTCATATCCATCTCGATGAGCGAGTCCAAACGATTTTCTAAAAGAGTCTCTAGATTTAGCCGAAAGGGTATTTCCTTTCGTATCGATTAAAGACACTCCCAGTACCCCTCCATTAATAATAGAGGATAAGATATCATCTACTATTCTCTCTGCAGCAGCAGGGGTGACTTTCATATGATGATCTATTATCCTATGATTCTTGTCCATGTGATCTTTAAGCTCCTTCTTTGAATCAAGAATTTTTCCACAAACATGGCATTGTGAGATTATGTATGTCACAGTGCTTTTTCTCCCTTCATAAGTTATATCTGATGTTTTGTATAAATGTTAATAGAATTATGTTCTGATTTATTATGCCCGCATTCTAGCGTCTTTGCTTCCTCAATCTCTCAACTTCTTCCCTTGATGGTTTGCAGAATTTGATATAAGGCGAAGTAAATGGATCTGCAATATCGTGACCAAAGGGCATATCATCACTTTTTTCATAGTGATGAAAATACCATTTGCTAAGAACTCTATCAGTTAATTTCTTCAATGGAGGATTGAATCTATGTCCATCCAGATCACGTTTTGCTCCACTAAAAACATTGGAGCATGCTCGAATGCCAAAAAGTGCATGATGCTCTCCTTCAAATTGAAGGTCCTCGCTCGTATCAAGAGGATATGTGGCTATGCATTCATGATCTTTTATATTTCCATCTTTACCAAAAGGATAGAAAGGGTAAGGAGAAAGATTTGCAATAATATAGCGAGCGGTACTATCTCTTTTGCCCTTACGTGGACGGACCTCATTTTTGTGAAAGGGGCAATCAAGTGAGTTACCAAGGCCACCGTTGACAATTAGATAGGGATTTGAATCATTAGATTTTAGATAGATGAATATTGGCTCATAATCATAGCCATGTGAGCGCCCAAAGGGGCCATTGCAACGTTGATATCGCCAATAACAGAAGTATTGGATACAGAACTCATTTTTATCATTTTGT
>DATFBV010000016.1:0-6435 GCA_035253605.1 Nitrososphaera sp. | reverse complement strand
GCTGGAAAAGAAAAGGAGTGAGTAAGCTCGACAGAGAGCCCAGCCCAGATCAGAAAAGAGGACGCAACTCTTGTCGAGAAAGCATCAGTCTTTCCGCACCCTTCAAAATTGCACATCGCTAAACTAGTGCTCAAGCTTTTGCCCATTGTGATAGACTTACGGCGAGACAGGCGCGAATGGGTCAAGCGTGAGGGCAAAAATGTCGATGAAGAAAAGTACCGTAGACATGCTCGTAAGGTGCTCAAAACGTTCATTGAGCTCGGTCCCTCATTCATCAAACTCGGCCAATGGCTTTCAACCCGGGTAGACATTTTGCCGCAACCCTACCTTGAAGTGCTATCAAAATTGCAGGATGATGTCCCCCCTGCGCTGTTCTCACAGGTAAAGCCAGTAATTGAAAATGAGTTAGGCAGGATAGAGGATGCATTTGAGGAGTTTAACACTGCTCCTTTGTCTGGAGCAAGTCTTGGACAGGTCTACTTGGCAAAGTATAATGGTAAGCAGGTTATAGTCAAGGTGTCCAGGCCAAACATTGAAAGAGTAATTGAAGACGATATTTACGTTATGAAAAAGATATTGCCCCTCGCAACACGGTTTATCGATCCGAATTTGAGATTCTCGGCAGAAGGCATGTTGGCACAATTCATCGAGACGGTACATGAGGAAATGGACTACCGCGTAGAGGCACAGAACCTGCTTACGATTAAGCGTAATCTGGCAGGCGATACGTCAGTCATAATACCGGACATATTCTTGGAGAGGACTACCAAACATGTGCTTACAATGAAATATGTTCCAGGCGTCAAGATCACCGACATTACAAGGCTGGATGAAAAAGGGATTGACAGAGAAAAGCTTGTAATGCGCGTGCATAGACTGTTCTTCAAGATGCTTCTTCGTCACAATATCTTTCATGCAGATCCTCATCCAGGCAACATTTCAGTTGCAGACGACGGCCGCCTGATACTGTACGACTTTGGAATGGTGGGAAGGCTTGACAGCGAGACCCGTATCCGGCTTATCCGCCTCTACCTTGGCCTGATAGACAAGGACCCTGAGAGGACTGTCAACGTATTGATAGAACTTGGGACGCTTGAGCCGACAGTGAACCGTTACGTAGTTGAGCGAGGCATTGCACTCAGTATACAATCCTTGCATGGCAGGCAGGTAGACAAGATGGAGGTAAAGGCTCTGGTAGACCTTGCAAACAAGACAATGAGCCGATTTCCTTTCCGACTTCCAAAGAATCTTGCACTCTATATGCGTATGTCTTCTATTCTTGAGGGCATTTATTACCATCATAAAGTGACATTCCAGTTCGTTAAGGTGCTTGCAGGCATCCTTGAAGAAGAGGGTCTTTTACGTGATGCCTACATTGAGGAAGTCAAAATATCTGCAAAGAGGTTTGCAAAGGGAATTCAGGATTCGGTAATTGTGGCGCCGCTGTTAAAGACATACCTTGAAACGAAAGGAAGCACAGGCAGATATGAGAAAAATAATAGCGCGCTTGCAGCAAGTATACTTGCTTCTGCATTGTTTATTGGATCCGCCTTAATGTTGCCATACAACTTTTATCTTGCGTACGGTGGTTTTGCCGCATCTGCTGCTGCAGTTGCAGTGGCATTGAAAAAGAAAATTTAGACCATATATATGCTGGGAAAGTGGCTCCTAAACTAGGACATCACATATAGATATAATGACCGATGCAATGTTATATGATGAGTATTATATGTGGTAAAGCATAATCCTGTATTAATTGAGCTGCAATTCCTTCTTTCGCTTTTCAATCTCAGAATCTTACTATAATTAAAAAGTGGCAAAAAAATCAAATATGCATTTACGTTATCGGAATGTTTGTCGATTTCGGCATAGGTATTCTGAGTGTTACTATGCCATTTTCGTATTTCGCCTTGCCTTCCACCTTTTCCTCTTTCTCTTCCTTAAACGATATTGGCAATAGAACCCTTCTGTATATCTTGAGTGGCCTGTGCCTGTAGTAGACCGTGCCAAGTGGTTCTACCTGCTCTCTTGGCAGTCATATACAAGATATTGCCTATGATTCTGAGATTAATATATTTCTTGGCAAAGCCCGGAAGATCGATGGTGACTACTAGATCGTTGCTCTCTTCTATTATGTCAATTGCTGGCATGACAAACTCATAAAATTCTCTAGATCTGCCATCCAGCTCTTTTGCCATCTCTCTTGCCATATAATCTTCCAATGCCCATGATATAATAACTTCAAGATGATAATAATCCCTATTTCAAGCCTTGAAACTTAACAAAGTAAAAATACTCCGACGAGGATATGCACCCAAGTCAATGTATGCCGGTTCTTACGAGATGCCAAACTGCAACGCCTGTGGTAGACAAGTGAGGCCGGGAGAGCTGTCAGAAAGTTTCAGCTGTCCAAAATGCAGAAACGCAACGATATGGCGTTGCGAGGGCTGTAAGGGCAAGCAGAAAAAATATCAATGTACTTCCTGTGGGCACAAAGGCCGCTAAGTGAGCACTTTGAAAAAGTTTGTAACAAGCTCTCTTTGGTCCTGCTGCATCGTGATAACAGCTTCTACCAGCTCTTTTTCGACTATTATCTGCTTAGATATGACTGACTTCAACTTCTTGATGTCAAGCGGCGCAATGCTATCAATTGCGCCACTACTGTAGGCGTATATGTATTCGTTGATGATCTTTGAAACAAATGACGGCGCCGCCAATATCAGAAATAGCATACTCTCCTTCATTATCTTGGAATCAGAGTCGCTTGCTGACAGTGATGATATGTATGATCGCAGCAGGTGCATACGATTATCGCTCAGCTCCTCAATTGATGATGCTACCAAAATACCGGTATCTGTCAGTTCGTAGAATGGCACTCCTTCTAGCTGGAGTGCCTTTGGTCCCCTCCTCAAGGGCAGCCTGCCACCTTCTCTTACCACACCTGCTGGAATAAGAACTTCGTCAAGGTCGCGGAATATGCCGGAGTAGATGTTTTGCCATAAGATACCGTGCTGTTTGGCGATGGCGTGTGCTATCGATGTCCTGGTGCGAAGATCTGGACTCTGCTCTGTAGCCAAATGTGCAATGATGCCGCGCTGCCTCTTTGCCTCGCCTGTGAACTTGTTCTTTCGGGTCTTAAAAGTATCAAATATGGCAATGGTTGACTTTTTCACTTGCAAGCAAGCACCATCCGCAAGGCTAATTTTTTACAGCAGTCTGTTAATATTTTAATTTGTTGTTTTTCTAGATTAAATTTCAAAAGGCATATCATATAATATACACAAACATACCCCTCCTCCAAATAAACCCCTCATATTTTCTTTATAAAATTATCTTTGCCTTTAACCTATTTTTGCACATTTAATTATGAATTTTATGTTGAAGGTGAAGATCTTTGAATCTTTTTATTGATGCATAGCCGTCCTTATGCAGTGGCAACAAGGGGCAAGATAATCGTAATAGAAGGTACCGACAAGGCTGGCAAGGGTAGCCAGTCTCGCATGCTTGCAGAGACCCTAAAGGCCTCAGGCAAGGTTTGTGTTATTCTGGACTTTCCGGATTACACGACATCAATTGGAATGGAAATAAAAGCATTCCTTGAGGGTAAGCGTGATTACCTCCCAGAGGTCAAGCACTTGCTGTTCTCAGCAAATAGATGGGAAAAAAAGAAAGAGATTGAGAGCATGCTCGAAAATGGTACGATTATAGTCATGAACCGTTACTGGCAGTCAAACCTTGTCTATGGCGTAGCAAATGGGATGGACACCGATTGGCTTCTTGGACTCGACAAGGGTCTGCCAAAGGAAGATATTGTGCTTGTTATTCTGGTCAACCCAGGCATATCTGCCAAACGCGCAGAAATCCAGGATATGTTTGAGTCTGATCCTGAGCTGGCGGCAAAAGCCTATAGGAACTACCTAAAGTTTGCAAAGCAATACAGATGGAAGGTAGTCGATGGTTCAAAGAGCAAGGAGCAGGTTCACCAAGAAGTAACAAAGATAATAAGGAAAGAGCTTAAAGTTTAAGTCCTGTTAGCTTGTGATACAAAACAAGCAATTAATATGGACTTCGCAGGAGAAATAACAGATCCTGTCCATAAGTACATCAGATTCTCGCAGGTTGAAAAACAACTGATCGACAGCCCTGTTTTTCAGCGCTTGCGGAGGATAAGACAGCTGGCTGGTGCACATCTAGTGTATCCTAGCGCGCAGCACTCGCGCTTTGAGCACTCACTAGGCGCCATGCATATTGCTGGCCTTGCAGGTGAAACGTTACTTGGCAAGGGATATATCGATCATGCAGAAGTGGTACAGGATCTCAGGCTTGCTGCACTCTTACACGATATTGGACATGGACCTTTTTCGCACCTGTTCGAAGAGGTCCTTGAGTATAATTGTAATACTAGCCATGAGGAGCTTGGAAAAAAGATCATAATTCAAAGCGAGATATCTGACATTCTGGGAAGATATGGTTCCAGTGCGCATCAGATATGCCGGCTTTCATTTGGCCAGTCAAAGGTAAATTTCATGAATGAGATTATTTCTGGTGGACTGTCTGCGGACATCATGGACTATTTACCACGCGATGGGCTTTTCACCGGAGCAGAGTATGCTAAGCTTGACTACCACAGGCTTGTGAGTTCGCTTGAAGTTTCAAAGAATCGGCTTGCGATAAACAGGTCTGCGCTCAACTCACTTGAATCAATGCTGATCTCACGTTATGAAATGTTCAAGGCAGTATATTTCCATAAGACAGTAAGATCTGCTGAAGTAATGCTCTTACGCTCAATGATAGCGGCAGACGAAGCGCTTGGACTGACAGATACTTCACTCCAAAAGTACCTCATGCTAACAGATGAAGCCACTCTTGAGCGGCTATGTACGCTTTCCGGCAGATATGCATTTTCGGGCAAGATGGCGCGAGATTACCGCGACAGGAGGCTGCTTAAGAGTGTCTATGAAAAATTCTTGCATAAGCGCGATAGACAAAGGATGGACAAAAAAGCGCTGGAGGCGCTTGCTTCTCATATTGCACATGTAGCGGATGTCGATAGCAACTATGTCTTTGTAGATGTCTCTCGTGCTCCCTCGATGCCGCTCACTCCAAGCAAGGAAGAGATGTATTCTGTATTGGTAGTCGATAAGGATCGAGTGTATGAGATGCCGATGTCAGAGATTCCCCTCGTAGAATCAATCTCTGGATTCTTCGACATGCTACGCGTCTATACTACCGCAGAGAACCGTGAGAAGGTGGAGCGAGCTATTAAAAAGGTATTGGGCGATCAAGGTATACTGAATATGGGGGCAGGAAGGATCCACGCAGGCTAGGCGTCGTATTGTAATTAAATTGTCTGGAAAAGTGTTTGGCTATGAGACAGCATATGAGCTGAAGAGATATGCTAGGATGCTGAGCAAAATAAGCGAAAAAGTGCAACCTGTAGTTGTTGCAGGTGGAGGCAAGGTTGCACGTCACTACATCTCCACCGCAAGAAGCTATGGCTCAGATGAAGCATCTCTGGACATCATAGGTATAGAGGTTTCAAGGCTCAATGCAAGGCTCCTGATTATTGCGCTTGGAGATCAGGCGTACCCTGCAGTCCCAGAAGACCTCGAACAGGTGAGCAAAGCTGTAACAACAAACAGAATAGTTGTGACAGGCGGTTTACATCCTGGACAGAGCACAAATGCAACAGCTGCACTTATTGCCGAAAAGGTTAAAGCTTCTAAGTTCCTTAACGCAACAGATGTAAACGGCATTTATGATTCCGATCCCAACAAAAACAAGGACGCCAAGCTATTCAATGCAATCACTATCAAGGAGTGCATAGATCTATTGGGATCTGAAGATTCGGTGGCAGGCGGCTATGACCTTATGGACATTGTAGCGCTCAAGGTGATAGAGCGGAGCAAGATCCCTACAGTAGTGCTCAAGTCAGATCCTGCAGTAATCAAGAACGCAATTTCGCGTAACACTATTGGGACGCGCATTATAGTATAGTGTTGTCATAGATTCATATATTCTGCTTTGTCAAACGAGTGACAAGGCCTCCAATAATGATAACTTCTATTGTATCATCTACTCTTGCGTTATAGATTCGGTGTATTATGCTACATCCTAACTGTATATGATGATGATGACGATGACGACTTCTACCACATTGTAATTATGATAGATTACCTTAATTCATCATAGCCCTTCTAACAAATGCCGATTGACCTCTCATTATTCGCATATGTGCTTTCCCGACTGCAATAATTTCTGGTCAGCATCCTCATATGGCTAATTAGTCATTGGCACACTACCTTCCTTTTTTCCTCAACAGTTCAAATAAACATATCAGAGCTATGATACCGTCTTAATATTGCCAGTGAACTCTTGCATACCATCTGCAAGCATCCTTTTGAAAGCTTCTTCCCCCTGTTCCATTGGCATAGG
>DATFBV010000015.1:0-3589 GCA_035253605.1 Nitrososphaera sp. | reverse complement strand
CAATGTAAGAGATGACCCTGACAGCCTCCTTGATGTCTTGGCTCAAGGCCTTGCCTCTTGTACCAAATACCCTCTTGATCTTTTCTGCATCTTCTTTGTCGGCGTTTTTCAAAGCAAGCAGTATTGGATATGTCTTCTTGCCTTCTCGAATGTCATTCCCCGCGGCCTTGCCTGTCAGCTTAGGGTCGCCTATCACACCTATTAGATCATCTACCAACTGAAAAGCAATACCAATATTGCGTCCAAATGAAGAGAGATTTCTAATGTCGCTAGTAGTGTGATTTGGAGATGACAGTGCGCCAAGTGTGCACGATACTTCAAAGAGCGTGGCAGTCTTTTTGCCAATCATGTCGATGTAATGCTGCAGGCTTGGAAACTTTGGGCTTGATGCAACTTCTACGTCTATTGCCTGTCCCTCGCATATTTTCGTGCACGCAAATGAAAGATGCTCCACCATATCAATTACCGACTTGTCTGAAATTCCTGCCTTTCTGCAGTTAAACGTTAACAGTTCAAACGCTTTTGAGAATAGAATGTCGCCTGCAAGAATTGCAAGTGGCATGCCATAGTATCTGTGCACAGTTGCAGCTCCGTGCCGCATTTCATCATTGTCCATGATATCGTCATGTACAAGGGTAAAGTTGTGAACAAGCTCAACTGCAGCAGCTGCGGGAAGAGCCCTCTCAGCGCTTCCTCCTAACATTTCACAGCCCTTGAGGACCATGAATGGCCGCAAACGCTTGCCTCCCGTGCGGATATAATGTGACGAAGCCTGGTAAAGCTCTTTTGGCTTGCCCTCAACAAATGCAAGTATAAAGTTATTCACGGTAGAAGCATAAGATTCCAGCTCACTTTTGATGCTGTCTGCCTTCATGTACGGCTACTAACCTCATGTGCTAGCATTCCTGTCAATATATATCTTGAGCTAGCAAGTGCAGTGGTGTTTTTGGCTCCAACAAGAAACATCGTGCTCTTAAGCTCTGCAAGAATTGTATCGGCAAATGCAAAGAGGCTTTCCCGTGACTGTGCAGCTGTTTGAAGGAATGGATATGCCATTGCGGCCATGCTGGCACCAAGCGCTATGCACTTTGCTACTTCAAGCCCATTGCGCAGACCACCTGATGCAATAAGTGGCAATTTCACTGCGCGCCTGACCTCTATAAGACTTGCTGCCGTCGGAATGCCCCAGTCCCAGAACATCTCACCGAGGTGCTTCTTTAGGTCATCTTTGAGAGATTCTGCCCGTAACTTTTCAACACCAGCCCAACTCGTGCCGCCAGCCCCAGCAATATTGATCGCTGAAACATTGGCCATCTCCAGTTTTATGGCAACCTCCTTTGAAATCCCTGCACCCACCTCCTTGACTATCAGTGGTACATCTATGGTCTTGGCAAGCTCTGAAATCTGGGTAAGAACTCCCTTATAGCGCGGCTCGCCCTCTGGCTGCACAAGCTCCTGCAGGGGGTTCAGGTGCACCACCAGGGCATTTGCCCTAATCATTTTTACTATTTTTTTAGCTTCGTCTACCGTGAACCCCTTGGAAAGTTGTGCCCCACCTATGTTTGCTATTAAAAATGCATTTGGTGCATTCTTTCTTGCTATCGAATAGGTGGCAGCAAGCTCTTCACTTTTGAGTCCTGCCCTCTGACTCCCAAGCCCCATTCCAAAGCCATACTTTTCTGCAAGCTCACTCAGTCTGCCGTTAATGATAGTTGCCTCGTCAGTGCCACCAGTCATAGAGTCAATTATAAGCGGTGCCGAAAACCTTTTCCCAAGAAAAGTCATTGAAGTGTCAATATCATCATAGTCTAGCTCAGGCAACGCATTATGCACCAGCCTGACGTATTCTAAGTATGTTGAAGTAGTTTTCGCTTGTACGTTCTTCTGAAGTGGGATGTCTATCCCTTCCTTTTTGCGCTGCTTAATTACCTCGATATCAGAAGACGCATCAAAAGTGTCTGGCAATTAGCTCTTTCTCCCCTTTACCACTGTGCCAACCTTTAACGTACCTTCTACTGCCTCTATAATGCGTTCGGGCAAAAGTCCGTTTATCATCACTACATCCATTCCGTGTGATGCAATCTTAAATGCTTCTGTAACCTTTCTTTGCATTCCACCCGTTACATCAATATCTGATGATGCCTTGAAGAACTCGATCGATCTTCTCTTGTCTTCGATCTGTATCTCATTTACAAGTTCTCTGCTTTCTCTGTCTTTGTATACACCGTCGACATTGGTCGCAAAAATGATCCTTAATGGTCGCAGTACTCTTGCCAGAATTGTCATGAGTGCGTCGCCGGACAGGATAGAATATTTGGTGCCTCCTACATAGACTATATCGCCAAACGTTACCGGTATTACCTTTGAATGGGCCATTACATAGATATCCTTTATCTTTGCTACAATTGGCTTGTGGCCCGTCGTAAGAGCCGATGGTGGTATGCCATATGGATCAAGCCCCACTCTTATCATAGAACGGACGATTATCTGATTTAGTGCGATCATTGATTCATGCACTATGGAGACGCCATGGATGTCGTAGCTGGCCGGCTTGGTGTGCATATCATATTTTACCGACCAGTAGTGGCCAAATGAGCCACCGCCATGTACAATTATGATCGGAACACCTAATTGTGCCAGAGCGCGTGAAATACCATCTATCGCATCGATATTAGCTGTGAGCGGCTTTTCCTTAAAAGTGACAACAGAGCCGCCCAGCTTGATAAGAGTAAGTCCTTGGGACAATAAAAGGCATACTTTTTAAAGTAAATTTAAGCTTTAACTTACTTTTCCACTCTACTACATAATAATATTACACCACTATTGGGGTCAGATAAATCGGGAAAACAGTTGTACCACTTTAGCTACTCAAGCTCTGATAGTTGTTGCTTGCCTGCGACTACAAGTATGAGTTGAAAAGGCAAGAAGGTCTTAAAAAAGGATTAGATCGAAAGCGCACATTCACAGTGAGCTCGGTTCGCAACTATGATCATAGCCCATTGCAGAACTCTTTTCTTCAATCTTTATAGCAGATATGTTGCATCATTTTACAATGGCAAGCAGCGAAGGGCCTAGGATATTGTGGGAACAGCTGAAGGGCAAGAAGGTAAAGACAAACGATGGTCATGATGTTGGTGAGATCAAAGAGGTGACACAAAACTATATGCGCCTAGAAAAGGGAATAGTTAAGAAAGATAAGTCGTGGATCCCAAAGTATCTAGCCGATGCCTATGACGGCAAGGTTCTCTGGCTCGTGGTCAGTAACGACGATCTTGCAAAGGGATATTCGTACACGACAGAGCCAGCTAGGGAGCAATATGCACGCGACTTTGAAGCATTCAAAGCGACACCTTACGGACAGAGGGTAGTCCAGCTTCCGGATTTTGAGCAGAACATCCGTATGACAGAAGAAAGAAAGTCCAATACAGACACAAGCTCAAGCGAGGAATACAAGAATATCCGGGACCTGGAATAGTGATGCGTGTAGAATTAGACAAGTAAGGTAGTCTAAACCGTCTTACATGGTGGAGATATAGCTCTTTGTCATATGACGCCTAGCTAGCCCATTATAGACCGGAGCAAATTGTCC
>DATFBV010000014.1:0-33772 GCA_035253605.1 Nitrososphaera sp. | reverse complement strand
AGCGACCACTTCCATCCCTGGTGGCATGACAATGCCTATGGCAACTTTACCTGGATTTGGATTGCAGCCGCTGCCGAGCGTACAAAAAGGATGCAGTTTGTGACTGGAGTTACTGCACCTATCTACCGATATCATCCAGCCGTTATCGCTCAAGCTTTTGCATCCCTTGATGTGCTTTATCCTGGTCGAATTGGACTAGGTTTGGGTAGCGGAGAAGCCATGAATGAATCACCACTTGGATTTGATTGGCCAAGGGCAAAGGCAAGGCTTACTAGGACCAAAGAAGCAATTCAGATAATAAGACAGCTGTGGGAAGGCAGTAATAATGACAGATTTTTGAATTTTAATGGGGAGTATTTCCTCGTGCGCAATGCCAAGCTGTACACTCCACCTGCAAAGCGCATACCTATCTACGTGGCTGCAACCGGTCAGCAGGCAACAAAGGTTGCTGCTAAATACGCAGATGGCTTGATCTCATACTTGCCACCAGCTGAAGCAGACAAGACAATACTGCGTGTTTTTGATTCCACAGCAGAAAAAGAGGATAGAGACCTAAATTCCTTGGAGAAGATAGCAGAGTATAAGGTGTCATTCTCTGAGGATTATGACAAGGCATTCAAGTCTGCAACCTTTTGGCGAGCTACTCTGATAAAGAACGTATTTGATTCTGACATCAGTGATCCAAGAAAGCTGCAGAGGAAGGCGGAAAAAGAAGTCCCTGATGAAAAACTAAAGCAATCTATTCAGATAACAACTTCGATTGAGGATTGTACAAGAGCGATAGAAGACTACTTTAAAGCAGGCTTCACACGGGTCTATATCCACAGCACTAGTCCTGATGAAATAAAATTCATCCAGATGTTTAGCAAAAAGGTAATGCCGCATTTCAATATTGAAAACTATCATGGAGCTAAAATTCCATCAAGACCAGAACAACCCCTAGTAGAACCTTATCATTCATAATTGAATTGAAATTTTTTCGAGATTTCTTAAATAGATACCTCGGATGTAGCTCCTATGGCAAAGGTTCAACATTACAGGGGCCTTGATACCGACCTTGATAACGCATAAAGGCAGAGATCGAAAATGAAAAGAACCTACAGATTGTTTCAGAGTACAATGGAGAAATTAATGGCAAGCCTTTGCGGAGCATTGTAGCTTTAAACAAGTCTTTAAAGATATTTGCAGGTTCATTACGCGAAATCCATATTTCCATACTCGGCACTTCTGATGACTATGCTGTGGAGGTGGCTTCCGGCGCATGGTTTGGAAGCATTCTTTTTCCTGGCGCCGTGGGCCTTATAGTTGGCGGACCAATAGGTCTAGCTGCAGGTGCGACCTTTGTAGGAATAATGGAATATGAATACGAGAAGCATATGTGGAAAAAGATACTAGAGATAGTAAAAAGGGAAAGCAAAGTTCAGCCAACCGTGGATTCTATTGACCACTATCATGCAGGTGTTGCATAAAAGCCTCCATTATAACATCATCATCATCAGCTTGCTATTAAAATAATTAGGATGAATCTGCAATCTTGATTTCTAATTTGTTACCGTTCCGGTCATAAGCTGCCATCGTCCTGTCTTCGTATGGGTGAGCGATTATGATTGAAACTGCACCATAAAATCCCCTATTAAGATCCTCTAGGGATGGTCTATTTGAACCACCCGGGTGCGAGTGAGCGCTGCCCACGTATGAACTGTCAGAAGGAAGATAATAATTGGAGTATCCAGAGTAATATGGTCCGCTTAAAGCAAAAGGCGGAATAACAAGACCCTCAACAATGACCTGTTCACGGGTTGTCTTGCCCTGAAGAATTAGGATCGCCTCGTTGGGGTGTAATCCCTTAGAATAACTGATGATACCATCTGTAGCATTCCTTGAAATAATAATCTGCCTTGGCATCTTCTGCTTCTTTTCAAACATCGCTTAGCGTATTTTCTTTAGGAGCTATATTTTAACATTAAATTTATGCTTTAATCTTTTGTTACTACACACTAAATGATCTCGCTTTTCATTTGTAATGTGGCTTTGAAGGTTAGTGCTTTATTTTCCATCGTTGACTTCTTGTTGGATCTTTTGCAACCCGCGACCTGAGAACTGCTACAGCAGACAGAGACACCTCTAAAAAGCGACAATTGCATATATCAAAATGATAATTATAGTATGTTCCAAAATCTTCTCCTAATGACATGGGGTTGTATACCTGAACTTACGAAAGATTGCCAAGACATGACAAATGCTTCGAGCGCTTACCTTGGGATTGCAATTGGCGCAATCATTGGTGGAATAATCAGCTGGTGGATCTACAATAGACAAAAGAAAACTACTGAAAAGCAAGATCTTACACTCAGTCACATAAAAGAGCTCAATGAGCGTCATGATAGAATTCTAAAAAGACTAGAACAATCGGATATGCGACAGGATTCAGCTTTAAACGCAATATTAGAACTCAATAAGAAAATGGAGCATATCATTGAAAGGCAAGATAAACTGCACAAGTCAATTCACAAATGAATATTCATCCAATTCGTCTGTTCCTCATTTTGTCATGTAGCCGACAAGGCGGCTAATGATTTTTTGTGAACTTACCACACAAAAAAGGCGCATAATGATGAATACGATGACACAACATTTCAGGACTGATTATGAGAAATTTAAATCGTACTTGATAGATATGACTGACTGGTCAGTCATATTTAATAAAGGCAAGAGGAAGAGCACAACCATGATGACCACTGATAAGGGCGATAATAGCAATATCATAACAATTACAACCGAAGAGCGAGTCGAAATTAACATGCAATACCTAGCTTGGCTGTATGCCAAGTCAAGGGAGAAGAAGAGGAAGAAAAAACAAGACAAGGGTCTTCTGCTAAACACTCGTCATGCAATCGAGCTTGTCATGAGAGATGCCGGTGGAGAAAAGGCTCTAAAAGAGCTTTTCCTGAAGGAACAAGATGAGAAGATAATAGACGAGCTCTCAAAATTAAACCCAATTAGAGCAAAGACTCTTAAGCACGACAGGGAAGCCGGCTTACAAGCTCTAAATAGATTCATTGTAGATTTGGAAAAGTAATGATTGAAAAAAAGGAAGAGGAAGGCGAAGAGCAGTAACAATAGGAACACAGGTCTATCAACCATTTGAACTTATTTTCTAGATAAAGAATCACATACATTTAAGTGCACGAACGTTATATTTGATATTCCAAGCAAGAAGATTATGAGTATTCTTAGCAAAAATTCTATTTCTATTGTTAACGCTATTCTTCTTTTCTTTATAGCGGGCATAATATCATACGAGCAGCATCATCTTCGCTTTGCCGCCGAGGCAGGGGAAGACACATGTATGGACTATGATTCAGCAGAAAACACTATTGCCATTAGCTGCAATGCTTCTTTTCTGGATCTTGTTCAGACCATAAATGATCCTGACATAATTGAGAATACTGGAAATGGTGAATACATTCTAAACGCTAACCTCGAAGTAGCTGATGGTGTAACCTTTGAAATGACTTCAGAGGAGGATGGTTTGCAATACCTAAAGATCACTGGTGCAAATGGAATAATAGTTCAAGGAAGAATAGAGATAAGTGGTATAATAATAACATCATGGGATACTGAAACTGACTCACCAGTCTCTCAGACAGAGACGGGATCAGTTCCAAGAGCATTTATCAACTTGCGAGTTAGCGAGGGCGGATTTATTGAAGATTCAGAGGCTGCATTTTTGGGATATGATGCACCGCCTAGGCGAGGAATCGATCTAGGAGAGTCAACAGACGGCCCATCACATGATTTTGCAATAAGAAATTCAAGAATCCATGATAACTGGATGGGATTTTATTCTGCAGGCGCCTACAATATTATAATTGATGGTAACGAATTCTACGGGAATATCAGGTATGCTATTGATCCGCATACCGGTACGAATAATATGACAGTATCAAACAACGAAGTATACAATAACAGAGGCATTGCAGTGATATGTTCATTGGACTGCTATGATGTTATATTTGAAGGAAATGAAGTATACAATAATGCTGGATCGGGCCTTATGTTCTCTCGAGCTACACATGATTCAATTATAAGAAACAATATAATATACAATCAATACGGATCTGCATATCCAATCTCAATATCTGAATCTCAAAATAACGAAATCTATGGGAATCACATAAGTAACTCTACAACTGGAATATCAATACATAACCCATTGCAATTAGATGAAGATGGAATGAGCAGTGACAATAGAATATATGACAACACATTTGATGGTGTGCAAAATGCTATGCGAGCAGTAGCATCTTCTAACAATACCTTTTCAAGCAATGTATTTGGCAATGTTACAGATTTTCACTACATCATGACCTCAAATGCGAGTATGGATATTGAAAACCAGATTTTTGATATGGCCAATATACGAGGTGTTTCAGGTAGCAATACCTTAACAATACGAGATTCAGGTACAATCGTTATTGATAACACTACAAATCATGATACAGAAATGGAACCGTATACACAGGTATTATCTGGCCAGACTGTTAATGTCAACTCAGCTAGGGAGTGAGTTTCTCACAACCTTGTAGTGTTATGTTTCGCAACCGACAGTGTAAAACATCAGTTTGAGAACCCTTAAGGTCTCCGAAGTCCGTATAGCTGAGCTCGATATTAGTGCTAACTAGAGGGTAATTAATGATGTGGATTGATCATTCTGAGATCTTTTTTATCTATGATCGCAATTTATGAAATAGATTGTGAGAAGTTGCAATAACAAGTACAGCAATTCCCACTCCAATGAAGTTTCGAATTGTAATAGTTGCATCTGGAGATGAGGCTATTATTGGTGTCCCCAATACAATGTAAAAGTTGTCGATGAGCCAGAATGTAAGAGTTATCCAGCCTAATAATCCTGCTGTAAATGCGCCCAATCTAGCACCATATCTCAGAAAGTAGATGGCAAACGCTACACCTAGATACCACAATATGCTGAGGATAATCCAGCTGGTATTGTAGATTTCCACTCTTCCATCTACAATGTAATAGGTAGAGGCAATTGCAGCCAGTGCAAGCAATGACAGCATCAACAGCTTGCTATTGAGTTTCTGGGTGCTTCTCTCTTTGATATGCCTATTTGGTTGTTTAACCTTCGCCTTCTCATTTCTTGCTGCATAAATGGCCTCTTCAAATGATTTCAATTGCATCGGAATCACTTGCTTAATCGAGTCATCCTGTACCGTGGCGTCATGTTTGAGGCTATCTATCAGAGGCCTTGCAAGAGATGCCCTGACAGGTGTAACCAAGTCCACCCAATAAGATGATAGACGAGGAGTGAGAAATGGTATGATTATGACCTGTATCGACTTGTTTAATATTTTAGCATATTTCCTCATCATATCAAGGTAAGTCAAAACATCAGGCCCTCCTATGTCAAAGGTTTTCCCCTCACTTTCTTTCACCTCAATACATTTGGCAAGATAGTCAACTACATCGTCTACGGCTATTGGCTGGCATTTGGTAAGTACCCACCTTGGACAAACCATGACAGGCAGTCTTTCCACCAAATATTGGAGCATTTGAAATGAGCCTCCGCCTTGTCCCAAAATTACAGCCGCTCGAAATATCGTAACTTTTGACGAGGAATGCTGCTGCAGTATTTCTCCAACCTCCTTTCTACTTCGCATGTGTTCTGAAAGACTATCATAATGGTCGTGCTCCGTATGGGTTAATCCTCCTAGATAGATTATTCGCTTGACTCCATATTCTGATGCTACTTTGGCAAAGTTCATAGCAGCAACTCTATCACGCTCAGAAAATTTTTTCCACTGTTTTGAAGTACCTTCCATAGAATGGACAAGGTAATAAGCAATGTCAATTTGCTCAGACATCACTCCTGTAAGATCTTCATAATTCGACACATCCGCTTTAACTAATCTGACGTCTTCATCAAACATATCCTTAATGGATTCGGGATCTCGTGTCAAACACAAAATCTCAACTCTAGATCGTGATTCGTGACGATGGATGTCCGTAGCTAACTTCTTGATCAGCCTGCTTCCTATAAATCCACTTCCTCCTGCAACAAGTATCTTGCGGGGACTAGGATCTGGTTTATTACTTGTCAATATGCCTCAAGATTATTTTCTTTCTCTCACGTATAATGTCTTTTACTCTGCATAGGTTCTCCTAAAAGGAACGGTTGTCGACACGCCTTGAGCACCACTCTGACTGTTAATTAACGTACACCAATTGACATTAGTTGCTTTTTGGCTACTTGAATGTTGCTTGCAATCATAGAGCGCTCCTCTATATAATATCTAATTTTTTTATTGTTCCCCTCATCACTCTTGATTTAGCTCTTGCGATTTAATTATCCTGAAAATTGTTAACAGCGTCTGAAGAACGTCAATTTAGAAGGAGTCACTATACTCTGGACAATTAACCTCCAGCCTCTGGCTTAGATATTTGCAATATAGGAACTAAACCATCTGCGAGCAATTTCAAAATTATAATTTTGGCAAGGATATATACTTTTTAGATCATGAAGTCGTATTGCTACATTTTGTATATTCATTTCATCTTAGTAGTTCTTGTATGTATTTATGGAATAGCAATTTTTGCATAGTGCTCATTAACAAATACCGAGTTGTTATATATTCTAATTCTACCATACGAAACCAAGAAACACTAAGCTTATCACTATTCCATATGCGAAGTGACCGGCCACGCTTGCAAGGGCTGGTCCGTGACCTAATGGGTGATTCCAAGGATTCAGACCAGTTATAGGCTTATGAATTGGAACTAACGTAACGATCCACAGAAAAAAACCGTATGCTATTGCTAAAAGGGGCAGAGGTATGAGTTGTAAGAAATCTATGAATTCGACCGCAAAATAGAATCCTATGCCTCCCAATATACCATTTGTCAAGTGAAGCCCAAATATTCCCAAATAATGAAGACAGGTATCATTTTCTAATTTTAGAAACTTTACAATAAGCATTTGATTCTCATGCCACTCAAAGACGCCAGGCAGTCCCCATTTTCTCCATGGTATCAGCTCTATGGCAGACATAACAAGCGTCCCAAACAGTCCACCAACTACACCCAGCATAACGCCGTACCACTCCATCGAGAAAAAATTTCTCATCCTGCCTCTATAAATCAAGTGCGATTTTTATGTAGATGCTAATACTAGTTGTCTAGAGGATAGCCCCACAAGCTGTGTATCTTATAGATAATTATATATATTCTTAATTATATGGAGTCGAAGGCAACAATAAAAATGCTTTTCACTTTCGATTCGTGAAAAATGACAAATTGTTTATGTCTCTAGTTCCTGTCATTAAAACCATCAGCCGAATCTAGAACAACGAGCCATAGTACCCGTTTTGTAATAGAATGGATATTAATTCTTAAGGAGACTGTACTAACAATCTTGCTGAATGCAAGTAATCATTCTGCCGCTTCTGCTAAAGAATTAGCTGAGGGATGCTATAACTAACAGACTCAAATAAAAGTAATTTCTACACTAAAATTTTTATCAATCTTGATGAACAATAAATTTCATTACCTAATCGGCTAATAAGAACTCTCATCATTTCCTATCTCTTATGACTTGTCTTATCATCCTCAAGATTTCATCTAACTGAACCCTATCCATCATCCGCACTTTAGATGAGATAATAATATTCTTTCTCTCATTTGCCACTTTCAATAGTGCCTGGCCACCAATGAGAATTGGTATATTACTGGCCGCTTGTATAGAGCGGATCAGCCGCTCTGCGGATCCTATGTTTTCCAAAAGAGTTACGGAAATAAGAATTGCATCTAGTTCTGCACTTTTGACGTATCGGATTATGGAATCAGAGGGCGCTGAGGGTGATGCATTTAGAACCTTGTACCCTCTAGCCAAGAGTAGTGATTCTATTATGCAACACCCAAGATTATGTTGCTCGCCCTCCGGACAACACAACAAAATAGTTTGATCCTTCCTAGTACTACTTGTTGTCTCATCAATTATAGCTTGAACCAGTCCTCGTGCAACATTGCTACAGACATGTTCCGTTGCAACATCAATCTTATTTCGCTCCCATAATTCCCCGACTTGATACATAAGTGGTGTGAGTAGATTTTCATAGAAGTCTGCAATATCATAGTTCTTGCAATAATTTTTGTAGATGGCAGTAGCTGCTTCTAGGCTTCCATCTGAAAAAGCTTCAAACAATTTAATCTTTAGCCTTGAGATTAAGAAGTGCTTCCGAGCATCACTTTTCGAAGCGTAAGCTGACAGAAAAGATAGTATTTTTGCATCGTTTCTGTACTCAATTGGAATCTTATCAAGGCTGATATCTGAAGCCCTTCCAAGGTATTTTAAGATCTGTTGTCTTGCAATATTCTTCTCTGGATTCCAGACGCTCTTGACTAAGTAGGCATAATCAACGCCTTTTACCTTCTTGCTTCTTATGTACACCAAGGTTTTTCATCTCCAAGAGATTATTCTTACTCGGAATGGCCAGCTTCCGTTATATAAGATAGCGATACTTCTCTATATTCTGCATCGTGCCTTGTCATTTTGATCCAACTAATTGGCAGATAATTACTGTGGGCGAGGAATTTGAGATTTGCTTCGTCTTCTATGCATTCTTATCATACAGCTTGTGACGACTATTACCGACACCATAATAGCGGCAGAATTAACCCCCGGTAGGCAGAATAAGTCTTCAAAGAAATATTCGTAGTTATCCATATTCTTGATTTATGGTATAGCCTGAATCCAAGCTATGTATGGTTTATAATCTGTGCTTCAATCATGTGCAACTTTGTCACTTAAGATAATGGCGCTTGTATGTCTTTATCTCAATCGCTTCGGCATGGAATCCAAGACCGCCGGCTATTCAACATCATTCCAATGCATAATTAAATCTCGGTCGAGATACATTCAATTTCGATATGACAGTTCTTCTTTAATACCTGAAAACAAGACTATGAGTACAAGCTATGAACTGGCCCCTAAACTCATCTGACATGGTAGTTCCAATCCAAACTTTAAAGTTGAATCGTTACGCGATAACTAGAAAGCAGGCGTGTGTATTTGTATATACGCATTCAAAATGATCTCCATTAACTTGGGGAACTGGAATGAAAAGAGGTAGAGGAACTAGTGCCTTGTTCCTATGTGTATAGCTAGCAGTATCTTTTCTTTGAATCCTGACTTGCAGACAGGGCACACGTACAGTTCTGCTGTAGCACCTACATTTCGTTGACGCGTCAAGTGCGTCCCTATTTTGAACAATTGTTAGTTGTAAATAACTGACGGTCCAGACTTATTAGTCTTGAGGAAGAGGAACTAGTATTATCAATAATATTACTAGCCCAAAGTATATGTATTTAATAGGAGGATATACATCTAGAAGAAAATTTCTTTGTGTGCTGCTATTTATTATCGTCTAAGCTTTGCTTGAAGTTGAATCGCTTCCGAGTCTTCCATTTTTTCGTGTTCACATTATAAGAGTGACAGCAGCATCAAATAATAGGCATGCTATCTGAGCTGCGATTCAGTGATATAGTGTCGAGATGTTTTTTCCTATTCGTATACGGGGGTGCCATCTGACTTGAATCGTTTGATTCGCTTTCCGCCGCTTCCCGAACTGCTGGAATACGATGATTCTGTTTCAACCGGTTTCTCCTCTGGCTCTTTGCGCTTGCGTACTGCTCTTGTCCCAAAAAGCACCGCTACAAGGAAGGCAAAGATCCCTGTCGTCACAGCATACATGAACGTTTCTTCAGCCATAAGGTTGCTTGGATAATTGTCGAAGATAAGGTTTTCCCTTTTTAAGCACCGTGATTGTTCTTCTTGGTTATTGCAGTTAGTTTGGTATGTTAGAGTATAGAATAATTTCTAGCGACATCAATCAGTATTTTTCAACCTTTATCTAAACAGATTTTGAAAGGCCAAGGTGTTGATTTAGGTAACATATGGTAATCACATACTATGATGCAAAATGAGAAGGATAAACTAATGATAGCACAAAAAGTTTGGGTAGGACTTCTTTTTCAAGCTCTAGAGTGTCGAACAGTCCCAAGGCATTCAATCTAGCACATTAATAGACATATAATACGGATTGCATCCAGACACCGTGCAATTCTGGGGCCGTTGTCTAGCTTGGCAGGATGCCAGCCTCGGGCGCTGGAGGTCGCTGGTTCGAATCCGGCCGGCCCCATAGCCATTGTTGGATATGTATAAGGAAACGTTATTCCGATTAGCATCAAGGCTAAAGCCATAATCTGTGCGGGCGTTATTACATAATTTCTTAACTTTTTGCCCATGAGTTGAATGCTGACTCCCTCTCCAACTGTTATGTGGCTAATTTCAGATTTGATATTCCATATCATTAGAAGCGTATAATCCGGGTTTAATAGTGTCATAGATATAGTGGGGTCGGTGGGATTCGAACCCACGACCTCCAGCGCCCCAGGCTGACATCCTGCCAAGCTAGACGACGACCCCTCGCTTTCCTTGGTTGCAATAACCTCTTATATACTGTAAAAAATTCTTACTCCTAAGTACACCTGGAAAGGGTAATTGAAGATTGGCTCAGATAGATAAAACCACAATCCAATAAAATTCAATTAGATGGCCTTCATCTTGCCAAAAGAATAGACACCAAACGCTCCAAGTGCTGCGGTATAGCCAACCAGAATTGCAAAGTCAAGCTCAACTCCGTAGCTGCCAGTACCAAGCATCAAGTTCCTCAAAGCATCTACTCCATAGGTAGCAGGGTCTGCGGCCGTCAGAACTGAGAGCCATTCCGGTAGGTTGTCAAGTGGAAAGAGAGCACCAGACAGAAAGAATAGAGGAAACACTACAAAGCTAACGATCATCTGGAATCCTTCAAGGCTGTACATATAACTACCTAGTGCTAGCCCAAGAGATGTAAGTCCAAATGACATAAGAAGCACTACCGCTGCAGCCTGCGCAAGCGACAATGGCGTGAATGGAATTCCTATCGCAACTCCAATTGCAATAAGTATTGCAGCTTGAATGAGTGAGTTCGTCATGCCGCCCAGAGTCTTGCCTACAAACACCGTGGCTCTGCTAACGGGCGCAACCATCACACTCTTCAAAAAATCAAATTTGCGATCCCATATTATGTACGATCCATAAAATACTGATGTAAATATTATGGACATACTTACTATGCCAGGGAAAATGAACTGCTGGTAGTCAACGCCCGGAGGCAACTCCGAAGGTGCCGCAGAACCCAGTCCCGATCCAATGACAAATAGCCATAGGATGGGGGTAAAGGTTGAAGCCACAAGCCGGCTCCGCTCACGCAAGAAAACCTTGAACTCTCGAAGCCATAATGCATACATTTTGGCCAGATGATGCTGTATGCTAATCGTATTTTGCATACTTCTCTGCAAAACCTCCCTCTGGTTCTTCCTTGATATTGCGGCCAGTTAAATGTATGAATACGTCATTGAGCGTGGGGCTAGTAGACTCAGCTATCTCTGCCTCAATGTGCCGCAGCAATATTGGCAGATCCCGCTTGGCGTTGTTGACTGATAACACCAAAAACCCATCATTGTGCTCGACCTTGTGAACAAAGTCAAGCTGGCTGATCTTATCTGGATTGTTGCGCGTCTTTATTCTAATGATATCGCCTCCAAGGCCTGCCTTCAACCCTTTGGGCGTGTCAAGGGCTACTATTTTTCCCTTGTCAATAATGCCGATTCTGTCACAGAGTACGTCCGCTTCTTCCATGTAATGTGTCGTCAAAATCACAGTCATCTTTTCCTCTCGTACAAGACGCTGTATATACTTCCACATGGTCTCCCTGCTTGCCGGGTCAAGTCCAAGCGTTGGCTCATCAAGGAACATCACCTTGGGTTTGTGAAGTAATCCACGTGCAATTTCGAGGCGTCTCCGCATGCCGCCAGAATACGTCTTGACTTGGTCGTGCTTGCGCTCAGTCAGTCCAACCAAGTTGAGGACTTCGTCTATCCTTTGCTTCCTTGTATGGCGCGGGACACTATACAGCATGGAATGCAATTGCAAGTTTTCGTAGCCGCTGAGCATATCATCGCTGCTTGGAGCCTGAAATACAATCCCAATACTTGAGCGTACCTTCGCTGGCTGGGAGACAATGTCATAGCCGTTCACAGTAGCGCTGCCAGAAGATGGCTTAAGCAGCGTAGCAAGCATGTGTATAGTAGTTGTCTTGCCCGCGCCATTCGAGCCTAACAGTCCAAAAACTTCATTTTCCTTAATATCAAGTGTAAGGTTATCTACTGCAATGTGGTCGCCATACTTTTTGACTAGGCTCCTTATCTTTATCATCGAACAGTTACATGATTATTACATATACAGGTATATTATGCCTTGATGCTTTTTATAGGACAAAAACAAAAAATGAAAAAGAAAAACGTCATTTGCCTCCTATCTTAAACATCTTCGTCCCGCAGACCGTGCATATGCCTTGCGTGGCCGGCTTGCCGTTTTTCATTGTCACTTTTTTTTCATCCTTCATTGTCCTTTTGGCTTTACATTTGACGCAATATGCCTCTGTTGCCATGGACCCCTATACTGGCGGGGGTAAAAGAAGCTTTCCTCGTGCAATGGCTATTGTTCAGGAACCAGCCAGTCAATGAGGGCATCTAGTTCCTCACAGCTTATTGTAACCTTGATTGGTCCAAGTGGCGATTCCTGCTCATCCTCTATCACTGCTGCAATGCCAGATGTGGCAGCCTGCTTGTTTAGGAAAAACCATGTGCTGTCACCTGCTCGGTTGTCTAGGAGCTTCCTTCTCAGCACACCCATTGCAGACCTTGAGCGAACCTGCTCGTACAACATGGCAAGAGAATCGCTTCCTGCTGCTCTGCCCACAACTCTACTTCTAAAAGACAGCTCTGGTGAACATCTGGCGAATAGATTTGCAATTGCGTCGATGACTTTTTGTGTGCGCTCTGAGGGGTTGACGGTTGCCTCGACCTTGAGCTCTATTTGCGATGTGATAGCAGGCTTTCTCAAGTTTTTTTCTTCACTCCTCTGCATATTTCCTCAAGCCATTCTTTGACAATATCATAGGCACGCATCTTTAGCTGCTCTAGTGTAAGATCATTGTTGGATATCATCTCATTTGCAAGCGCAATTGCCTCACTAACCCCTACTGACAGTTCACGCTTGTCTCTTCCAGCAAATTCGGTGCCGTCTGAGGGTGCATCTGCTCTGCCTCTTTCCTTGAGGTGCTTAAACCGAGTGTCCTGAGATGCATGTATCGCAAGCAGTCTTACCTGTCCTACCTTCTTTAGAACTTCAACTTCGGCTATACTGCGTATGCCATCTATTACCACATTGCTATGGTTGCCATCTCTTGCCAGCTTTTGTAGCACAATGTAGCCTATAGCTCCTGACCCTAGATCCTGCCTTAGCTTTAGCATCATCTTGCCAAGATTGGTGTCGGTAGGCTCGAGGCCCTGTCTCTTTGCCTCTTCCCTTACAACATCACCCATGGTTACAACCTCAAATCCTTTTTCCTTAAGAAAAGATGCGACTGAGGACTTGCCGGCACCTGGCATTCCTGTTAGACAGACTATGAGTCTCTTATTATTAGACATATTATTATGATGATATTGTCATTCTGCAGAGAGGTCCCAGTAGGTGGCCTCTTTGAACTCTTCCTTTGGCTTGCCCAGTGCCTTCCACTCTTTAAAGGACTTTGGATATAACTTGACATTTTTGAACCCTGCCAGCTTAAGCGCATAGTATGTTAAGCCTGAAAGCGTTCCAACGCTTCCGCAGTATGTGATTATTTCAGCATCATTTTTTATGCCGCGGTTTTCAATTAGCCGCTTTAGTTCGTCGGCACTGCGCAGTATGCTGTCCTCCGACCCGACCATAGTATAAGGTATATTCCTTGCGCCAGGTATATGCTCTGTTAGGTAGTTCAGCCGTTCCCTTGAGTCGACAAGCAGCGTGCTAGGATTAGACTTGGCGGCTGCCTCAACATATGAAACATCAACATAGATGTCCTTTCTGATGCTGAGCGAATGTTTCGCTCTTGGAAAGCTGCGCTGTTGCTTTTCAGTTTCAAGACCAAGCTCCTTCCACTGCTTGAACGTCATCTCTAGCAGTGCAGTGTTGTCATGGCCAACATATTGAAACGTCCAAGCTACCCTAGCTGCAAGCGCGCCAAATGTGTCGTCATACACTACAACTGGAGTATTGTCAGATATACCAAGCTCCTCCAAAAAGGCCACTATTTTTTCTGCTTGATCGTTTTCAAGAACACGTGCAAGAGGCAGTGAAACTGCAGTAGGTATGTGCTCTCTTTGGTAGTCTTCTGCCTTTCGTACATCGACTACGCGCACTGATTTTTTTTTGCGTATGAGCGACCTCAGAGTATCAGCGTCACACACTACCGGAAGCTTGAAATCTTCATCAGAGACTTTGCCTTCTTTTTTCTTCTTTGCAGTTGCCGCGTTTGTTGCAGTTGTCAAGCTGCACATTCTCCTCTCGCGGTCTTGGCAGTAAAGTTTGAGTCGCTGCCGTAATCGCGATAGGCATCGGGATCCTGCTGAGGAGAAGGAGGCAGCTGTATAACCTGTGCAAGGGCTGTTTTCATATCTTCGAGGTTTTTGATGCTTCCAGACCCCTGGCCTTTTGTCAAGCGGATAATCCACTGGTGCAGCGATTCATGATGATCATCATTGCCATCACCAGCAGCTGCCGGTATTCTTTCATTCTTGTACAACTCAATTATCTTCAACGTTGTATCAATCACCCTCTTTGCTGGCACTCGCATTACGGCCTTTCCAAGCTCGCCAGCCTCGCCTGCGCTACCGCCAAATAACATGGTATAAGTTGGAGTCATTGCGTTGTTCATCCTCGTCGCGCCGCCAAAGAACCCGATGGTTGCGATTTCGTGTTGGCCGCAAGAGTTGGGGCAGCCGCTTATCTTGATGGTTGCATCTCTCAGAGAATCATCGATGTCAAGCCCTAGCTCTAGGAACTTGCGCTGAACTTCCTTTGCAAGTCTGTGCGAATTAGTGATTGCGAGATTGCATGATGTGGTTCCAGAACAACCAACAGCAGAAGCAATTGTCAGTGCACCGGGATTAGCAAGGCCGGCAGATGCAAGCTTTTCATAAAGATTTGGAAGATCGATTTCCCTCACGTAGCGCAAGGCAAAGTTCTGCTGGGGCGTGTTCCGAGCAACGCCTTCTGCAGAATAGTCGCGGATTGCCGAAGCAAATACCCTCAGCTGGCTTGCCGTAATGTCTCCAGCTCCTAAAGTAATAAATGCTGTAAAGTAACCTTCCTGCTTTTGCGGAACGGCATTGGTATGGAGCCATCGTTCAAATCCTGGACTATCTTTTGTAACCTTCACATTTAGCATGGGCAATTTTGTCATAGTTGTCATCCTCCCTGACGCCTTTGGTAGCTGCCTCGTATCCTCATGAGATTTGACATCAAACAGTTGCTCTGTCGAATATGAAGTTGTCATTTCCACTATCGAGCGCTCCTTGAGGACCATCTTTTGAAACTTTTCCCAGCCTATCTCATGCACAAGATAGCGCATTCTGTTCCTTGCCATGTTTTCACGATTGCCATGTCTATCAAACAGCCTGATTGTTGCCATGCATGTTGCAAGGAGCTTGTATTCCGGTGTAAAGTCTTCAAGCAAATGCCCTATAAAAGAGGCAGCCCCTAGTCCGCCACCAAGATAAATCTTAAATCCTCTAGTGGTTTCAGCACTAATTTCTGACAATTTTTTGACTGTAGGCACAAGTCCAATGTCCGCCACTCTGACCAGACCATGGCTATCACAGCATGAAAAGTTGATCTTGAACTTGCGCGGAAGGTTCTGGCACATTGGGTTGCGCAATAAGAACCTTGCAATCGCTTTAGCATATGGCGTAGAGTCAAACGCTTCGCTTGGGCAGACGCCTGCAAAATGGCTGCACATGACATTTCTGACAGTGTTTCCACATGCCTCTCTGGTTGTGAGGCCGACTTCAACTAGACCTCTCATGACTTCGCTTACATCTTCGAGCTGAACCCAGTGGAGCTGAATATTCTGGCGTGTCGAAACATGAGCAGAACCTATTGAAAATGCTTCAGAGAGACTTGCGATCTTCTCAAGTTGTTCCGGTGTTATTTCGCCGCCTGGCACCTTTATTCTAACCATGCTGTAGTCCATTCGAAGACGCGATCCATAGGCCCCATGTTGCAGCCTGAAACGCCTGAAGTCATCATCTGAAATCTTGCCTTGTCTAAATAGCCTTACATTTTTAGCAAATATCTCTGTTTCCTCTTCTCTACCCCATCTTGGGTTGGGCTTTGGGGTCGGTTTAGAGTTGACAGCAGCCACTCTGGATTTCTTCATTAGTCTATATAAGATGCATAATCTAAATCATATATATTCTTGTGGATGTGGGAGAAATTAGCAGCGGTTCTCCGTACAAGCGGCAATATGTAGCAACCATCTTATGACAGGCTCATTCTAACACAATTATGCTGTTTCTACATCTCTTCATAGGTGTAAAAAAGAAGAAACAACCCCACAACCCTGATTCTAAATGATTTATTGAAAAACTCTGTTCTCTCTCTTTAAACTCCAAAAATCGCACACAGTCATAACATGTAATCTTTTAACAAAAAGATACTTTCGCAGTAAAAGGGTCTTTCCAAGGTGTGATGCATGACTGCAACACAAAGTAAAATGCACGCAGAAATCAAGATTGATGACTCTTTAGTCATAAACTAATAGTTTAGTTGTCTCGATAAAATGCAGGATGGTGCAAAATATGTTGACAGGATCGTCTAACATGCAAAATTTGTATTAAGGATGTTTGACACTGACATCCTACAGTCCCTCTGGCTTAGGATGCTGCGATGATAATGTCCCTAGTGTGAAAGAGATTATTGAACAATTACCGTAGAGAGATGTGACTGATTTCTGCGGACAGGCATAGAAGCGTAAAATCCCGAACTTAGACACGTCAGCAAAATACATGTACGAAGCTGGCCTGAATCAGTTGTTTCCTCAGAAGAGAACGCAGCGAAAAATAGCATAAGATTAAAATCACCTAGTTGCTGGCTTGTATACTACAATGGGAAAGAGAACGTTAGTTCGCCGACGGGGTAGAGGAGGCAAACAATTCCGAGCAGTCATTGTCGGAAAGATTGCACCCGCCAAGTATCCAAATTTCAAGCTAGAAGAGCATCATACTGGTAAAGTAGTTGACATTGTACACGAGAGGGGGCGCGATGCTCCACTTGCAAAAATACAGTTTGACAATGGAGGGTATTCTTTAGTCCCAGCACCCGAGGGCACAATGGTTGGTAACACAATTGAAGTTGGCATCAACACAGTCGCAAGGGCAGGCAATATCCTTGCACTAGAGTCAGTCCCAGACGGAACTGTAGTGTGCAATATTGAAAAGAACACAGGCGATGGAGGCAAGCTGATAAAGGCCGCGGGCTCATCAGCAGTGGTATTCGCTCATGGCCCAGAAGGTGTAACCATTAAGTTTCCGTCCGGTAAGTTTCTAATGCTCAACCAAAAGTGTAGGGCGATGATAGGAACGGTTGCTGGAGGAGGACATAAAGAAAAACCATTCCTAAAGGCAGGAACCCGTGCCAAATATATGCAAGCCCATGGCAGACTTTACCCAACAGTCAGAGGCATTGCTCAAGCCGCAGTGTACCACCCACATGGGGGTGGAAGGCACCAGCACGTTGGCCGCCAATCATCAGTAGGAAGGACAACTCCGCCGGGACGCAAAGTAGGCAATATCGCTCCAAGGAAGACAGGCAGGGGCAGGATCAAGGATATTCAAGAGCAACAGCGGCAAAAGTAAGCCTGAGACCTTCATTTTTTCCCTTTTTTGTAGAAGAGCACGCGTAAAGGCTATATTCTATTTCCTATGTTAGCGTTTGTAAATATGAAAGCAGAACAATTTTCTAAGAATGTATTAGAACTCGATCCTATGATAAGATTTGCAGGAGTAATGGAAAAATCCGGCCACCTATATGCAGGAAGCCAGAGGGAAGGCATTGAAGAGCACCTAAAGGGCAGAAGTTCTGAGATCAGTTACGCCCAGTCTGCATACATTGTCGACCTGAGAAAAATGTTCACACCAGAACTTGGCAAACTCAACACAGTTGCATACATGTATGACAAGGTTAATCTTGTCAATTTTCCAGTCAAGGATCACTTGCTTGTGATATCTGCAGAGGCTGCAGTAAAGGTCGATGACATATGTGAAAAAATATTAAGGTATATTGCATCTGTAGAAAACGAACTCTCACTTTATCCGCCGGCCAATATTGTGAATCAGGAAAAAAAAGAGGTGCTGCGGAATCTTCACGAATCTGGAATTTCGGAAGACCTGATAGCAGATCAGCTTGATCTTGATGTCAATACAGTAAAGATGATCATAGCAGAGATCAAGTAAAACACTTGTCCTCTCCATTTGAACTAGCCTATCGATGTTTTTCATAGATAAATATAGCTGTACCAACAGTATAGTGCACGGGCATACGTGTATGCTCGGTGAATAACAACGTCATGCGTGATACCGGGGTTTTTAGGGACTACGGCTATGCGAAAGAGTGCAATAGCATTCTTTGAATTCTCAGGGCATAGATATCTCGACTATGCCCCGTAGGTTTAGCTTTGTGTAATTAATTTACATGCTAATTTACATGCAAATTATGAACAATAAAATATGTGTTCTAAGTTTTCCATGTCTCTTCTCTGTAGAAGGGACAAACTTTGTTGTTAACTGTGATAAAGCTTTTCACTAATGGGAATTTCTTGAATCCCGTTTTTGGAGCTTACGAGTCTGCAATAATGGACTTCAAAGAAAAAATCTCGCAACGTCTCGCAATCTTCGAACAAGAAGCCACCGGGAAGTATCGATGGCAACAAAATGATGAAGTAGGCGAGGATAGTTTAGTCACTTATCCCTAGCATGATCTCCTGAGACTCTACTTCTGGTGAGAAGCCAGCGTAGACAATTATGCATTACCCTATATTCTCTTGCTCAGTCCGAAAATATCTATTGGTAACTGTTACGGTACAGCAACAACAGTCAATTTTTTAATCAAAAAATTAGTAGATATATAAGGATACATATATAAGAATCATATAGACCTTTATCTTTAAGCGGTTTTCCTATTCATTATGTTATGAAGTTAATAAATGCTATTCTTGCTTAGATAATGTAGTAGAATAAGCAGGACAAACATGTATTACCAAAGAATACAAAGGACCTACTTGCGGCAGCGGTGGCCAGGAAATGTAAATAGCCTTGCTTGTCAGCAAGCAGGAGAGAGGGCTGTTGTTCTTAGCAGCGTGTCATAGGGTTCTTGGCCTAGTTGCCACTATCAATAGAATTGGTAGAACAAGAAAACTTTCCAAATGACTGCGCCGTGTTATCTTCTGCTTATGAAGGGTAACCAAACTTGTTGACAGAGCTTCTACGGTTGATTTCGTACTGGCTAACTAACTCGGTATCTTTGCGGCATTCCTCTCTCCGCCGTAGCGAAACTGCCCCAGCACTTCTACTATCTATATATCTTAAGACACTTGGTTTCTATGCACAGCGGTGGGCATTGTGACTAACATAATCTAAATACTATATAAGGAGCGATCCAAGAAGTGCGTCAAAGTTAGACCTTGTATGAATGTGCTTGTAAGTTCTGAGCGCTTGGATTACTTTTTCTTTGTCCGTATTCCCCCTGATCCTCTTCACTTTATTTGCAATTATACCATAGAGCAATAACGACTGTGCTGCGGCAGTTACATTGCATGTTTTTCTTGTGGTACTTGCACTTTCAAAGTCAATTATATATGGTTTATCAGAGACAATGACGTGTCGTGTAAGCCTGCTGAGCTCACCATGGTCAAGGCCTGCTACGTCAAGACTGAAGCACTGTTCAAGGATAGCTGCTACTAGTGTGGATATTTTGCTCTTTGTAGCTTTATTGCCTACTACCCAGTCAATGATGCTCTGACCAGTGACAAACTCCATTGCAATCAGATTCTTTGTGTACCCCTCAAGCCTTGGGCCTATGCATACGCTGTTAGCTATTTTGTGAAAGCTTACTTCGGAGTCCATCGTCTTTCTGTCGGCGTCTGTCCTTCTTATCTTGAGTGCACAAACTTTGTTCCCTGCTTTTGCCTTCACTACAATCCCTACACAACCCTTGCCTGCTATACGAGCGCCGTTTACTATTGTTTTTCCGTCCAAAATAATTGATGTTATTCCAAGTGAGTCCATTTCGATAATTCGATCTTTGTATTCAGTTTCTGAAAAGCGAGGATACGATATAACAGGAACGAGTCTAGGCGACCTTATGTCTAACTCCTCATTTAAAAATGAGATGTTCTGTTGAGATAACGTCACCAATGGCCTGCTTTGCCAACCCCTTTATTGTCTTTCTGTCGCTTCCGCTATAAATTTGGAGCTTGTTTACAATTAGATCTTTCGAAATACCACTGTTTTCACGGTGATCAAGCAGAAGTGATTTGACAAACTTTCTTGCATCGGTGAATCTTCGCTCTATAACCATTGCGATTCTCATTTCCCTGTCAACCCAGATTGCAATTGGCCTGTCTCTTTTCCTATTTGAAAGGAAGCTATTCGCGTCATTCCTTCTGAAAATTTCAGGCCCTTTCTTTTTGGTATATGCCGGCAAGGTTATTGATTCAAGTAGGAACGCAAGGGCAGCAGAGTTTCTTTCGTCTGTGACACATGAGATCCGCAGTACTTCAAAATGTGCTAGTTCTAATTGCTTTGCTATTGAGTTTATGCTTCGCTTCAGCTGACCCCAGATAATATCTGGACTTTTCTTTTGGTGCGAGAATTCTACCACAAGTACGTTTGGAAGCAGCAGCTTCTTGCTTGAGCCACCGCAGAGATATTTTTTATTACCTTTTCTGAAGAAGTCAATTGACGGCTTCTCAAGAAATGTCCTAGCAGATAGCATGAACTTGGCTACACTTTCATGCGAGATTGCAGTACCAAGGTTTCTTCTTCTGTCCACTGGGTCAATAATTATTAGTGGGCTGTTGAATGCATTGACAAAATTTGAATCATAATCACAAACTGCTATTATCTGCCTCTCTTGCCAATCAGCCGCTGAGCGCAAAACATTCTCAAATGAGGAGTACTTGAGCACAAGTACTTCTGAAACATAACCGCTAAAGCCTTCTGTGGAAATCTCTGCGCCATAAACGCCTACTGATTGGAAGAACTTTTTTAAAAGCCTAGCATGCCTCCTCTTTTCATTATCAAAGTGGCTGCTGATGTATTGAGTATGGAAAGGTGACCTATCTGCTGCACTTTGCCACTTGCCCTGCTCTACATCATAGCAGGGAACGACATTAACCCTGACGTTCTTGACAAATACTTCGACATAAGGATGGTCTGAATATCGAAGCTTGGGCCCGTACTTTTTAAGTGCTTTACTCCCAATCTGCCTGCCCATCTCTTCGAATTTCTCTGCGCAGACGGATGGCTTGATCTTGACGAAAATGTCAATATCGGCGTGATCTGGAAGCCAAGTGCCCTTGGCAAAAGACCCGCCAAATACTACGTCAACGACATCATCTAGATGTGCAACATAGCTATCTACGTGTGCCTTTGCTTCTTGTGCTACTCTAGCGATTTTGCGCTCTTGGCTATGGGTAGGTTCGCAAAGAGGAAGTACTTTTGAAATTAAAGCGTTAGGATCTGGCATATGCTGTGTGTGATTCATTTTTTGGCTTCTACAGTATAAACATTCGAGTATACAGGGCCTGATGACCTAAGTTCACTTTTCTTGAGATTCACTTTATCTATACGGTCAGATCCAAATGTCCTTCCCTGATATTTTGAAGAGATGTAGCTTGCGTTAACCGATCTCCCCTTGGCCCGAAGCAATGTCAGATGGGCTGAAAAAGGTTTGTCCGCCTTAAAGCCTAGCTTGGACATCTTTGCCACAATATCATTTGCAAGAGCAGTTAATTTTTGAGCTCCTTCTGGGTCGACACCCACCCAAACTACCCGTGCATGTGCTGGATTGGGGAAGGCTCCAATTCCAGCGTAGGTGATTGTAAACGGTTCAAATTGAAATCCTATCAACAATTCTTTAATCCTAACAACATCGTAGTCACTTATTTCCCCAAGAAAAATCACTGTAAAATGAAAATTATGAGGCTCGACAGGTTTGATATCCCTCGGATTCCATTCAGCTGCAGATAGTATATCCTCTTGCAGTTTAACTATTGCAACATTTGACATGTCTAGTGCAATAAAAGCGCGCATTATCGATCATCGTAAGAACTTGTATTTACATATCGTGTTCTTTCTTTTGATGCTCGCCTAGCTTGTCTAGGCTATCAAATGACTTGTTGCAAATGTCACATACAAGGGGGTTGAGGTTAGAATCGTCATAGTCTAGGCCAGGTTCTCCTTGATCCATACACGTAATGTCACAATATAGGATAAAGTTGTTATTATTGTTATTGTTATCAGTTTGCCATGCCTTGCAGATAAAGGAGAATTCTTTGCTGTATCAGTTTCGACTCTTGTATAATATTGCAGACCATCGCAGCTATTGGTACAATGTGAGATAATTGAGGCACTACTTTGCATACAATTGCCTAAGACTGATGGGTACAAATTGTTGACCTCATCTTTCAGTTGCAGTAATTTCTCTCTCCTTCTTAGGTTTTAGTGACACTTGACTTAAAGATTTCAGAATAAATACATCAAAAGCTCCAAAATAGCTGTTGGCTGGAGCAGACAATTTTGCAGTAGAGCAACGTAAGGCGCAACAAACAATTGAGTGGATAAATGCGTACGCAAAAAAGAACAACCAGAAATTTGACTGCAAGCTGACTGGTTATTCAATGCAGACTGTCAAGTTTGGCAGCTTTGAAATGATATCGTGGAATGGCGACTGGTCTACTGCGCGTAATATTATTCAGAAAGCAAGCAAACAGCTGCGTGCCAAAGTAATCGAATCGGGCTATCATGAAAAACGTGACCTACTGTCAGCTATGTTTGGAGCCTCATCTGAATATGGTAAGGTCTATTCTAATGGCAAGCTTGTTGGTCAAATCGAGATGAACAAAAAAGCAGGGAAGTGGATAGTCAAGGACGAAAGCTATATCTGATCATTTCTTATTCTCGAAGTATATCTGTTTCATTTCTTTTACCCATGCATTCTTCTTATCGTATATCTGCTTCTGCTTCCTTGGCTTGCACACCGACATAACATATGAACAGAGCAATGGGAAGTACACCGATGAATCGCCGTACACAATGATGTTGTCTTTGTGAGAAGTCTTGATCTTGCCCCAGCTTTTGCCCTCCTGTAATGTGGCACCTGAGAGGCCGCCTGTGTCTGGTCGGGCATCTGTCATCTGGATGAGATAATCTTGTCCCCCTTCTTTTATCTTCAATATTTGGTAAAGTGCTGGGCCAGTTTGTTGGAAAAAGTTCTTTGGGACTCCGCCACCAAGCTCCAAACCCCCAGAGCGCTCGCTTTTCCACAATATTGCTGCAGACTCAGCTACATCAAGTATCACGTTGGGGAGAATGCTCTTATTATCTTCAAATAAGAGAGGAAGCATATTGAGTCCTATTGAAGAGTCACCTATTGCAGGCATGTAGACAGGCACTTTGTGCTCATACGCCTTAACAACAAACGACTTTTCAGGATATTTACTATTTTCTTTGGCGGCTTTGCCAAGTGCGTAGGCAATGTCTGCCGTGGACGCATTTTGAGGTATTACTTTTTTGGATCTCTTGATCTCTCTTTGCACAACTATGTCCTGAGCCTGGAGTGTTCCCATCTCCTTTATATAGACGTCATAAATCCTCACTATCTGTTTCGAATACAAGACGTCGTCATCAACATCAAAATGCCCCTGCCGCACCGGCAAATCATAAGCAAAGTGTAGGTCGTGATAAACATTGGCGCCTGTAGATACTATCCAATCGATAAAGCCTGCTTCTATCATGGCAGAAATGGTTCTACCGATGCCTATCGGGGTCATAGCTCCTGCCAAAGTTAAACACACAGTGGAATGAGTGTCTATCATTTCTTTTAGTATCTCTGCTGCTTCGGCTAACCTGCGTGCATTGTAACCCGTCGAGCCATAGAAATTAATCAGTTGCTCTACAGTCATGTTCGCAGAAATTATTGGAGGATCAATTTTCCTTCCTGTAAATGAATGTCTGTTATTGTTGCCCACGCCATTGTTGTAAGATTATACCTGCTCTTAAAAATTCAGTGCCTAGGAGTATACAGGCGCATGTCACGCTATGAAGGTGCAGAGGCGCTTGGACATCGTATATCGTAATGCTGTCTGCAACGATTTAGCTGTGCCAGAGCCAATATTAGAATATGTCTTGGCAGACCTTTATGCGTGACTTGAAGCTCATTCTGGGTTCACATCCCCGTATAGCAGCGCACTTATAGCCAACGGTAATTCAAGTACAAATGTGGCTTCTTCTTCTAGTGGCAAATAACCACTAAATTAGATGATAAAGAAGATATGAAAATCTTAGTAGGACATATATGATGTTATTTATACGACTTTCCTACCCGCCATTGTGACTAGTGTGCTAATCCTTTTTAATAATCCATTTTTTCTAAATTGTTACCCTGATTGGTTCATCGGGTCTAAATTCTGAACGTCTTTCTGTCGGATCCCTCTGGGCCCGCTAAAAATAAAAAATCGTTCAAAAAGTGGACCCAATGCATATAAGCCAAGCCATCTATACTTCGTTTGTTCCTTTACTAAAAAGCCTTTGAACACATACGGAATCACATTCTCAAATATAGATATCCGGTGTTATATGATCATCAATGACAATCTTCCTTACACTTATCCAAACCTTTTTGAGTTAATCTAATGTATTCTAGTCCATGTCTTTCGATAAATCCTTTTTGTATAAGGTCTTGGACAATCTCATTTGTTGCCTGATATCCATATGACAGTCTCTCATAGGCCGCTGGACTGACATTCTCAAAAAAGACATCAAAAGCTTTTACGTTATTGTTTACATTTCCATTAGCCATCATATACATCCCGCAAAGAAACTTCTTGGAGTATCTTTGCAGCTCTTCATAGGTAAAAATTCCTTGCAATTGAAATCTTATCCAATGGGTTTCACTTCAAAGATAAATAAATAACTTTCAAAACTACAGCTGACCGACATGTGGCTATATTTCGACTAGGCTCATACCCAACAGAAATCTATAACTAACAGGATAGTACAAATTAATTAAATCTCATTTTTCATTCTGTGCTTCTGATTTCTCGAGTCCGAATTCTGAAGTTTTTCTTGCCGAGTCCCTCTGGGCCCTCTTTTTTTGGAGGAGAATATCCATCAAAACAACAATACCTCCACAACCTCCACTATCTCCATAGAAAGAAAATCGAATTGAATATCAGCACAAGAGTGGTGGAGGCATCTGCAGAAGGTGGAGTATCATCTCCACTGTCAACAAAAATCTTCACTATCTCCATTCCCACCGGGTTGAGCGTGAATTTGCAGCTCTTTTAGTGCAGATATGGGAGGTATTTTCCGATTGTATCTGTAAAGTTGCAGTTGAAGTTCTGGGATGTGATAGTGTGACATGAATGTAATACTCGGCATTGAGATACAGTAAGGCAAAATAACAAAGAGAGACCCATTTGATGCTTCAGTGTTGTATCACAGGCAGCAAATGGGTAAGGCTTTTTGCTATCTTTTACCATCTACTTCTATAAGCTTTTTATGAAGATCTGAACATAGTCAGTTCTTAAAAATTGAAAGGCGATAATAGTACTAATCATACAAAGAAGAAGGTTGCTGTGGTTTTCCCATTTACCTGCATTATAACAGTAGAATTCTTTTTTACTATGAATTTGGAAGCTATTAGTAAAAACGAGCCTGGTTGCTGTTAAGTGCTCTGCTGTCGGTACTAAAATAATGTCGACAAGAAAGACTCATTAGTATAGATGCTCTGAAAGTGCATTTATGGTGGACAACAGAAAGAAAGCGAATAGGGACATTTTGGGAGACCCCGTGAGAGACTACGACATAAAAGAGTATAATGATATTCAGACAATCCTTTCCGAAATGGCAAATTCTGGCGGCTTTCAATCGAGGAACCTTGCTTATGGTGTTGATATCCTCAGGAGTATGATAAGTGAGCAGAACTGTACCAAATTCCTTTCATTCGTTGGATCACTAATGTCAACAGGGGCAAGGGGCATCATACGTGATATGCTGAAGAATAACATGTTTAATGTCATCATCACTACATGTGGTGCAATAGACCACGATATTGCAAGAACATATGACAGGTATTATGGCGGTGACTTTCGTATGGATGATGGCATGCTACTCGAAAACAACATTCACAGACTTGGCAATGTGCTTGTACCAATGGAGAATTATGGTCCACTTATTGAAGAGAAAGTGCAAAAGTGCCTAGATGATATGTACAAAGAGGGCAGGCGGGACATCGCAACTTATGAGATAACTAGCTACATAGGGAGCACCCTTGACGAATCATCGTTCCTTTATTGGGCCAACAAAAACAAAATCCCAGTTATTGTTCCTGGCATTGTAGATGGTGCAGTCGGAAGTCAAGTATGGTTGTTTTATCAACAACATAAAGACCTCAAAATAGACATACTGAAGGATCAAAGCAAACTATCTGACCTTGTCTTTGAGGCCAAAAAGTCGGGCGCATTCATGATTGGAGGAGGCATTTCAAAGCATCATACATTATGGTGGAACCAATTCAGAGGTGGACTTGACTATGCTGTTTACATAACTACAGCTCATGAATGGGATGGAAGCCTGAGCGGCGCTCTAGTCGCAGAGGCAATATCTTGGGGAAAGGTTACCGCTGGGGCTTCCCAAACCACGATAAACGGCGAGGCTAGTATATTGCTACCGTTCATTTATGCAGCATTGCGTGCCTCTACAAAGAAGGAGCAAGAATAGCATATACATACATTCATCATTAAGACTTTGTAATAGGCGAAAGATGATTTATAACAACTGGTAACAGTCATTAGCAAGTTCTTTATCGTTTGCGCCCTCTCATGTCTCTGTAATCGTCCACATTTGGTGTTTATATTCTTCTTCTTTGTGAGCCCTTATCTTGCATAAGCCGAGAGGGGAATTATGCCAACCTGTAAACGTCCGTGCATCTGTATGCGCAAATGCGAAACAATACCTCTAGAATATTTAGGATTCTTTCTTGTTCATACATTCAAAAATACTAAACACAAATTCAGTTAATTTTTAAAAAAGCAGAGGTAATTATATATATCTTCTTTGTTTTATTTGATCTCTATTAACAAGCATTGAACTACTCAAGCAAATACGAGGTATCTTTTCTTACGGGGGCAACCGCTGAGGAGATTAAGAAAGTATCCTCGTGGGTCAAATATGCAAACAAGATAATCAATGATCATTTTGGAATAGTGACGTCGTTTGATATTCTAATATGCCGAGGAAGATGGGAGATGGAGGTGCAAGTCATATCTAGAAAAAGTCAGTCTCCTTTCTCAATGTATAATGATACAAAATTCGTGGGTATTACAGATTACCGCCTTGGGGAAATTGTAATCAGATCTGATATTGCAAGATTCGGTCATTATTTGCATGAATTGATACATGGGATAATAAGTAACAGACATTCGCATCAGCTTAGAGAAGGGTTTGCATGGTACTTCACTCTAAAGCTTACTGAGCGATATAGGTATGTGAGGCCGTCCTACCCATCTTGGGTGGATGTACTATATGTATATCCGGTCAACATGCTTGCTGAAATTGTGGGGGATGAATTCCTCAAAGATTTAGCGGTCGGAAAAGCCTCTATACAGCATGATCTACTTCCGAGGGATGTACAAGAACTTTTTCTGCCTGAAGAGGTGTTTTACTCAAAGAAAAGATATCTTAAATGAGGAGAATAGAAATGTTGGTTTGCATATCCAAAAGCTGAATCTCGGTCAATATCATTTTGTGTAATCGTTAGGACTGAAGAAAATCAGAAGTGTTGTGCTTTGTTTTCTACATATACTAGTGCTAGAAACTGGTTGCGACTGTAAAGCTTGTTATTGTCCATTCTTGATGTTACAGGCTAAAAGTAAATTGAGCGATAGATCGACCGACTTTATTGAATGTTTCCTGGAGGATAGTTGTATAGACTCATGGCCACAAGGGGAGCATATACGCGTCAAGAAATCGCCTCTAGCTATAACAATTAGTTTTCTCAAATTCAAGGTAACTAACTAGAGAATGTAACAATACTAGAAAGTTATGGTAATAATAGCCACAACCAGAAAATTTCTACTATTAATAACTCATATAGGGCTGATCTGAAAAATAAAAATATCATAATTTTTTACGATTATGTCACATAGAGAAAAGATAAGTACTGCTGATAGCATGTAAACGCAATGGAATTTGTCGATTCAAGCATAGTTGAACAAATAGAGATGAAAATGATTCGTCCATCTCAGTTCTCTATACGGGACAAATTTCAGAGAAATGATTGTGATTTTGAAACGTTAGTCAATAGCATAAGAGAGCATGGCCTGTTACAGCCTATTCTAATAAGGCCTTTTGAACATGGCTTTGAAATTGTTGCAGGCCACAGGAGATTTCAAGCATGTAGAACCCTTAGGTGGAGATTCATCACTGCAAAGATAAGGGAATTGTCGGACAAGCAGACGTACGAAATCCAACTTACCGAGAATATTCAAAGAAAATCGATGGATCCAATAGAAGAAGCTGAGGCGTTTAGAAGATATGTGATTGATTTTGGGTGGGGTGGAATAGGCGAACTTGCGAAAAAAATTGGTAAAAGTGAAGAGTATGTCTCACACCATATGCAGCTGCTCAAATTACCCGACGAAATCAAGCACAAAATAGTGAACAATTCACTTAAAGTCAGCCAAGCTATTGAAATAGTGCAGGTGCCTCATGATAAACAGCAAAAGATAGCAAATGAGGTCATTAACAACAATTTAACTGTAAGACAGATCCGAGAACTTAAAATGGCACTAAAGGAAGAAGAAACATTTAACAAAATAATCGTTTCTACAAAAGATGAATCCAGATCTTCAGCTATAGCAAAGAAAGCATCACTTACTCTCAAGATCACTCTGGCAAGACTTGATAACTTGATAAATGAAGTTCATACAACTATAGAGCCAGATCAGAGAGCAGAAATAATTAACCTGCTAATGGGAATAAGACTAAGAGTTCATTCACTGATCGATGAGAGCATACGTTTCAAAAGCAAAAAATCCAATTTGTAGTTAGTCACACACTCACACACTCACTTAAGTTATCTTGGAAGGAAAGGGGGAATCCACTCCTCTAGGAATTTTTTATAATCTTTGCTCGTATATGCAAGAGAGTGGAATGAGGGATCTTTCATAGGGATGAAATCGTACGCTTCGTATGACTGTATGATGTCTCCAAATAAGTTTCTGTAAATATCACTTTCCTCATCAGCTATTTCTTCTGATGGAAAAGCTTGCACACTTATCCAGTCATATCCTCCCCTTGTCCGACCAGAAAACAGGACAAAAGGTGCATCAGCCAAATATTTCTTCAGACCCTCAAGCCTCTTTGTAAGGTGCTGAGATGTCCTAAAAGTTCCGAGCACGACTCTTACCACTCGGCGTCTGATCTTTGTAGTATCAACTGATATTGTGTATCCAGTTATGACACCATCTTCTTCTAACCTAGTAATTCTTGATTGGATCTCTTCCTCAGTAAGGTTGTGACCATAGCCACGAAGAAAGTCCCAGATCTCTTTGCTGTCTTGTCTTGAGTTCTTGCTCAACGTAGAAAGGATCAGCTCATCAATGTTGTCGAGCATTAGCGATGTCACTGCTAGACGTATATGACATATGCCAAGTAATAGATGTTTTAAGAAGATTTAGATATATACTACTTTGACTACTTCGTCAGATGTTTTACTATCGAATAGTGTCAGCATCAAAAACACACTGCTATGCAGTCGAAGCATCATGAGATCTGCAATTGAGTAGAAGAGAAACAGATAATATAAGAGAATGGTCAAGGTTGGAGATCCTGCAACCAAGATATAGTTGAAATTGCAGAAAAAAATAAAGCTGTACACGATAGCTATAGATCCAAGGAAGTTATAGAAGCACTACACATCTTAGAGGGCACGAATTCATTAATGATCTATACCATGTAAGCGACAAGGTCTTAAAGACGATATATCTATTCTCGTTATCTTTATGAAGCGAATATCTGATCTATCCAGACCAAATCATACATCATCCCTGCACCAATTGCCAGTGTAGTTATTGCTGCAGCATATCTGAGTAGAAGGCTAACCTTTGCTGAATTGGCAAGTTTGACAAAGGGTATCCCTATAAGTGTGCTAATTCCTGCCATGCCCACAATAGAACCTGCTCCAAAGATTGCTATGTATGCTAACCCAAGTGGGATGGAATTGATGGTCGATAGTACAATAAGCAGCAATGCTCCACTCCCCGCCAACCCATGAACCATGCCAACAATGAGTGATTTATGTCCATGTCCGTGCTCACCGTCATGGACATGTCCATGAGAATGGACGACATTACCTTGATTGTGATGATGGATGTGCTTGTGTGATGACTTTTGATGTCGCAGGCCTTTTAAGAAATTGCCAATACTCCATCCCGTAAAAGTAGTAACACCTAGGAATAGCAGCATTATGCCTACAACAAATTCCATCCTACTACTTACTGTCTCACTGATATTGACTGCAAGCAGCAATACCAAAAGTCCTGCAATAAAAAGCGACGTAGTATGACCCAGACCCCATATTGCGCCAAGCATAGAAGCACGCTTGATGTTCTTGTGGTTTGAAGCAACAACTGAGACCACCGCCGCAACATGATCTGCTTCCATCGAATGGCGTAAGCCTGTTACAAGGCCCAAAAGAAGGATGCCTGTTGGAGCAGCCACATTGATGCTGCTTTCCACAATATGAAAGAGTGGTTCAATTACAGCATTGATTGTATCCACTATCAAGCGTGAGAGTGCCTTTACTGAGATCTTTAGATTAATCTTTAGATTCGAGTTCTCTTTTAATAAGAAAAAATTGAGACAGGCCAAAGGTTGTTTGCTCTTTGCCGACATCGACTAAATTTTTGTCTTCAGCTTGTTAATAAATTGATTTATTGTACAAATGTTAAACACTGCATTCGCAAGACCCAAACCAATGGCTATTCCAACCTTTTCCACTGGGGATCCTATTCTGGATTTCTTCTACACACTCTTTAATGGAATTGCTGAGGTACCACTCTTTAGCTCTCCGATAACCGGCATACTGATACTTGCAGGAGTCTTCATCGCCTCAAGAAAAGCTGGCGCGATGATGGTACTTTCAGGATTGATAGGTGCAGGGGTTGCTATTTTGGCTGGAGCTCCTTATGACCTAGTCACTTTCGGTCTGTTCGGCTATAACTCAATACTTACTGGAATGGCATTCTGGTCGGGGCCGTTTGTCAAAGCAAATAAGGCAACTTTCTTTATATCAGTCTTTGGAGCAGCCATAACTGCGTTCACATGGATGGCATTCTCTCACCTCATGGGAGACATGTTTATACTAGATGGTGTAGCGAACTCGTGGGCTATCCCTGGATTTACATCATCATTTATCTTCACAACGTGGGCTCTAATGTACGCCACCAAGAGGTTTGGGCACGACATATGGCCAGCGCCACCGCCTCCCCCTAAGGAGGAGCTAATATCTGAAAGTAGCAATCCAAAGCAAGAAGGGGCATTTAAGTGGACAGCAAAGGAGTACATGATAGCTACACTAAAAGGTGTCTCACAGGTCACCTTTGTAGAAAACTGGAAGACAGGTGTATTCTGGGTAGTCGGACTCACACTTGCATTTGAACTTGCGCCAATGATAGCTGGAGTGCAGGAGGGGAGGCCTTGGTTCACCAATGGATACACAGCTCAATGGAACGAAAATTCCACACTATACTTGGCAGGCTTGATGGCCCTTTTAGGTTCAGGCATTGGCGTAGCAATGGCAATACTTACCAAGTTGCCTACTGCAGAAATAAGGCTGGGGTTGCATGGTTTCAATCAAGTGCTAGTAATGATAGCTCTGACAAGTTTTGTTCCGCTCACGCCTCAGTCATTTATGATGGCTGTTTTTGCCACAATAGGCTGTTCATTTCTGATGCCGGGTCTACAGAGGTTCTTTGGACAATGGGGACTGCCTGCCCTTACTGGTCCATTCGTATTTACTGCTTGGGTGTTTCTGCTGGCGACGGCTGGCTTTGGGAATATACCTGCGGGAATCGGCTGGGCAAGACCATAGGCAGAACCCTCACACCCCTTTTATTATTTTATTCTCCAATAGGAGGGCATATACAGAGCCATGGATTCAGGGCTTTTTGATAAATTTCTAAAAGAGGCAAAGAAAAGACTGAAAGACAAGTCTGATTCTGAAAAAGTCAGGATATTTATTGACTGGTGCATAAAGAACGGCTACGAAGAGGTAATACTTAGAATCAGTTCTGAAGAGAAGGGAGGATGGGCAAAGAATTACTTCTTGGACTTTACTACTACTAGGATCATAGTCACCAGGAAGAGCTTTTTGACGAAGTTTGCAGATCTGGGCTATGTCGCCGGCCTAGCACCCTACCCATATCTTGTCCTGCGAAAAGAGACAAATTCTTCAACTGTACGCTCGCAGGCAGCTACAAGCCCTGAAGAGCTATTGAAGAGGCAAGGCTTCTCCATATGGTATTCAGATATTGCAGAGTTTGTGCTTAGAAAAGGTATAGAGACGCTGGTTACGAATATGTTTGGCAGGGCTATCGTTTCAAACTTTCTTAGTATCAAGACATCCTTCGGAAAAGAGTATAACTTTACTTTGCCCGTAAACAAGAATGGCACCTACGAGCAGATACGTTTCTGGATAGGAGTAATCCTTCCCTCTTTCTCTCAGCCCTATTGATGATATCGTTGATGTCGGAAGATGAGGGCATGATAGTAAGATAAAGTTATTTGCCGACATCGGCAAAATCACGCATGTCTCAAAGTAATTGCGAAGTAGATAAAAACAACTATTGAAAGAGTTCAATTTCTAACTTTAAAATACTTCACTCAAGTATGAACTCAAAGAGGTATCATGCGAAAATGATGCTAGCGCCAAGAGAAATGGAAAAAATGTGGATCTGGACAGCGGCCCAGATCGCACAAGGGCGAAAAGAGCGAGGTGTAAAATTGAACTACCCCGAATCTGTGGCATACATAGCGAATTATGTAGTAGAAGGAGCCCGTGAAGGTAAAACTGTTGCAGATCTAATGCAATCAGCAAGAACAGTATTGAAAAAGAATGATGTAATGGCTGGAGTGCCAGAGCTTATTCATACAGTTCAAGTGGAAGTCACATTTCCTGACGGAACCAAGCTGGTCACGGTGCATGATCCCATTCAATAGGTGAACAAGTATATGGTAAAAAAGAAACAAGTTTTAAAAAAAAGAAAACAAAAACAACAACTGGAAGCAGAAGAACCAGCACTAAGAGGGAGGTTGGAAGAGCTTTGATTCCTGGCGAATATGTTCTATCCAAAGATCCTGTGATTTGTAATGAAAATAGAAAAACTATCAAAGTAAGTGTAAGCAATAGAGGAGATAGACCATGCCAAATAGGATCACATACACACTTTTTTGAAGTCAATAGGGCCCTGGACTTTCCAAG
>DATFBV010000013.1:0-3039 GCA_035253605.1 Nitrososphaera sp. | reverse complement strand
GCAATAATCGTCATGGACAAGATCAAAGTAACGCAAGCAGGTATCGAGGAAGGTTCCGGGCTTGCTGCTGATAGGGTCAAGTCTATCTACGACGAATTCACTAGGGAGACAAGGAAGTAGTTGTGTTTGAGGTCAGGCACTCAGATCTGGCAGCTCGCATAGGAAGGCTTCAGACTCTACATGGCGTTGTTGAAACTCCAGCCTTTGTGCCTGTGGTCCACCCAGTGAGGCAGACAGTCAGCACACAATTTTTGAAAAAGATGGGCTTTGAGCTTGTGATTACAAATGCTTACATCACTCTCCGTCATTATGGTGACGAGGCACGAAGGAGAGGAATACATGACATCATCAATTATGATGGTGCCATCATGACTGACTCTGGTGGTTACCAGGTGCTTGAGTACGGTTCTGTCAAAGTTGAGCCGGCAATGATGGCCCAGTTTGAAAATGATATCAAAAGTGACATACCTATCCCTCTTGATAGGCCCACGGGCTATGGTCTTGAATATGAAAAGGCAAAAGAATATGTTGCAATTACACTAAAGAATGCTCTAGAGAGCCTGCGAGTAATAAACAACACACGTGCGATATGGGTTGCGCCTGTGCAGGGAGCCGAGCACTTTGATCTTGTTGAATATTCCGCAAGGGAGCTTGACACAATGGGTTTTGAGATGATGGCGCTTGGCAGTCCTGTTGAACTGATGGAAGCATACGAGTTTGCTATGCTTGCCCGCATGATAGTAGCTGCAAAAAGTGTAATCCCTGCAAAACCCATTCACCTCTTTGGAGCAGGTCATCCACTCACTATTCCGCTTGCAATTGCGCTTGGATGCGACACTTTTGATTCTGCTTCCTACATGCTGTATGCCAAGGACAATAGATACATGACCCCAAATGGAACGATCAGATTCGATGAATTGGTTTACCTATCGTGCCAATGCCCAGTTTGCTCATCGCACACAGTGCAGGAATTGCACAAGATGGAAATGGATATGCGGACCATTGAAATTGCAAAACACAATCTCTATACCCTTAAGGCAGAAGTACAAGCTGTCAAGCAAGCGATAATGGATGGCCGGCTTTGGGAATATGTTATGCAGAAGGCCCGAGCACATCCAAAGCTAATGGAAGCAGCCCAGATCTTCAAGGATATCGAAATGCTGGAGGAAGGCACACCGCTCTTTAAAGAAAAGGCTATTTTTTTTTATGATTCAATAGACCAACATAGGCCCGAGGCAAAAAGGTTCAGGAGGACAGTTACAAAGTTTCAATCGTCGAACAAGAAAAAACTAATTCTTTGTCCTGAAGACGAAATCCACCCATTCTACTCCACTACAAGTTACAAAGATATTGTAAAAAAATTTCCTGATGCGCAGGTCTGCAGCTATAGTCCTTTCCTAGGTATTATTCCAGCAGAAATATCAGATATTTTTCCGGCGTCACATAACGTTGCCACAAGGTCAGGTCACAGACTTGAAGACTATCCAACATTTATAGACTCGCTAAAGTCATTCGCAGGCAAGTTTGACAAAATAGTGATTTTAGCTCCTGATGATTTTATGACACAGGCTGCTAAAGCTGCAAGCCTAAATGTCCGTCTTGTCGATGATATTTCTGCACTTTGACATACGCTGATGCAATCAGGCTCCAAAAAAATATTGCAAAAAAGGTAGGAGCGGCCAAGGATGACTTTGGCAAGATAAGTAGTATTTGCGGAGTTGATATTGCCTACGGTAGTAGCAATAGCAATGCTGCCTACTGCTCTGCAGTTATTATGGACAGAACCATGCAGAAGCTTATCGAATGCGTCGATGTGCAAACCGTTGTGAAGTATCCTTATGTGCCAGGATTATTGATGCTAAGGGAAGCGGAACCTATTTTCTACACGCTCAAGTTGTTAAAGAACACTTATGATCTATTGCTTATTGACGGCCACGGACTATTGCATCCGAGGAAATGTGGGCTAGCCTGCTACATTGGTGTAACCCTTGACAAGCCCACGATCGGTGTTGCAAAAAGCAGGTTGTGTGGAATGGTACGACCTGATGGGTTTGTAGAGCTTGATGGGGAGATTCTAGGATATGCAATTAGTAAAAAATTGTATATCAGTGTTGGCCATAGGATAACGTTGAAAACTGCGATCGCCTTGATAAGGGAATTTGGTATTGAGCCATTGAGACTTGCAGACATTAAATCAAGAATTAACAAAAAGAAAAGTGAAGTGGATTAGACATTGACAGCCATATAGGTTATAGCGAACCTTCTAGATGTTTGGTTTCTATTCTGTAAGTCCCAGTTCATTTTTTACCTAGCCCCTTGGTTATGCTAATAATATAGACATAATTTCACATTATAAGATATAGATATGATGTTGGACATAGTAGGCAGCTCACGGCTCTTTAGGTGATCAGGAAATAAAAATGTAAAAAGGGGTTATATGTTGCTGGTCGTTTTGGCTTAACCTTCTTCCCAGCCCTTGTCGAACACACCATTCTTGTGCAGAGGGACTGGTTGTCCTGCGGTGTACTCCATCGGCCTCATCCAGAAGATTGCATGTGTTGGGCAAACGCCTACACAAGCGCCATCTGAAATGCACCTTTCTGGATAAAAGACGAACGCCTTGCCCCTCTTCCACCCTTCTACTGGTTTTACCCTGAGAACGTCTGGGCCGAGTGCAGTGCAAATCTCTACACAGAGTGCACAGCCAATGCACCTTTGCTCATCTACGTCTGGAAGTATAGCAATTGGCATCTATAATTCACTTAAGGTCAGTATCGTTCGAAACTATTTAAACCCTATGTATGCTGCAAAACACTGTTATAATATAAAAAACTTCTATGTGGAGAATAAACTGACTAAATACCAAAGTATGAATGAAAATAAAGGAAAAAGTTGTTTTATTTGTTCATTCTGAGCACGTCAACTTGGCCACTGTGTAGCCAATCCTTCAGCTCATCATGTGTTGGCTTGGCGTCGTGTTTGCCTGCCAAATGAAGATGCAGAAGAACATAGTTAACTTGGTTGAGTAAGGGTTTGTTT
>DATFBV010000012.1:0-10448 GCA_035253605.1 Nitrososphaera sp. | reverse complement strand
CCCTCATACATAGGCAGGTAACTTTCGTAATTTACACCAATGTCTGAGATTATGATAGTTCCTAAGTCGTGGGATTGTGTAAAAGAAAAAATCTTGTTCTTTACTGCAAGCATATTTTGAAAGCCATAGTTTGTCAATATGACCTCAGAATGTGGGAAGACCATCCTCAGAACAGCGGCAGAGAACAATCCGTCGACATCCTGTTCGTGAGAAAAAATCAAACAACTGTTGTTGTAACTCATTATGATCCTGATTCGACCCGCTTTCTGATTCAAGTGCTATTATGTCATTCATTTATTTCTATTTATCTAATAATATAAATAAAGGACAGGTGGGCCGTCGTGGGCAATTTACAACTAACAGTAGACGAAAACTCTGACTAACTATGTGGACATCATATAAGGGATAGATTGTAGTTGTTTGCTTGCTTGCTTCGTTCAAGGCTACTGCAAACTAACAAGCAACCCCTGTCCAATTCAATATTGATAAAACTCTTTTCAATCGAGCAAATACTTCAGACCATCCAAGTCCATCATATGCTATCCTTTTGCCTCTGTGAGTTGTCATTGTGCTAGCAATGCTTGAAAGCCTCAGCTTCCAACAGTCCTCCAATTGCAGTGCATTACCTTGTAGAAAAATTCTAGCATCTTAACAGTTAGATAGACCAATAACGAAGCTATTTGGGCATATTAGTATATTGTATCCCGAGTAATATTTATCCGAGGTAGTTTAACAAGAATATGATGGAATAGATGCAGGAACCAAAGGAGATTCTAGTAATATATCGATTAAAATTCAAATCCGAACATGATTTTGAGCAAGCTGTACAAACTTTGAGATTTGGACAAGATATGGGAAAATACATAGAGTCATTGCAGAAATCCTTCACTCTCCAACAAACCCGACAGACCCAACCGAGTTATCCAATGATAACCCCTCCTGAGGTAAATTTATGCAAAGATGATCGTGTTATTTATTTGTGTTCATATGAGTCAAGACAGTACACAAAAGGCCCAACGTCTATAGATACCACGACACAAGGAATGGCTGAGAGGATGCCACGAATCCCATATTATTATGAGCTTCTGCTGAAGGGTACATTTGGATCGATTGCAGAGGTTGTAGTCACAGCAAGTGAAGATATTTAATCTTGAGGAGGACTTACCAACAAATAGCTGTACTGTGTGTGCAACAGATGATCGTCGGGAATATAGAAGAAAAATTATGGACACATGAGGGTTCGACTATTTAGATTTAAATATCTTTTTTGCAATCTTCTGACGACATCTATCTCTGATGATTCATTCTTGATAACTGAGAAAAAAAGGAACTAGAGCAATAACAGATCTTGGCCGATACCTCTCTCATGTATTGCTGATATGCTCAACTTTACATCGATCAAAACTCTGCCTCAAGCCTACTTTTCATTAGTATCAATTGCAGAGCAAGGAATATGATTATCTCTTGCTCAATATATTTTGAAGCCAAGATCAAAATTGCAAAAGTTCAAACGCCACACAAGCAAGCGACTCCTCTTTCATGTAGCAAGGAAAAGGGGAAAAAATATACAGTAAGAACTATAGCAGGGATGTAGAGTGTAAGTCCCACTATATCCTTTCGATTGATCTCCTGCTGCTTCGGTTCATGCTGTATCTTAACGATCAGTAGAGCCTTCTGCACTTATGTAAAATACAATACTTACTGTTGTTGAGACTTCTTGTTCCCCGGGCAAAATTTGTGTCGGAGCAGAGACACTGTCTGCTACTGCAGCTGATCCTTCTTGAAGGCCCACCCTGAAGACTGGAAAATCTATGGGGTCAATGGTCGCACTCTTTACACCTGACACTATCATCTCAAGGGCTTCAGCTGCAATATTTGCCCTCTGCCGTGCATTGGATATTGCATCCCCAATTAGCGTGTCACGTATTTCTTGTTGCCTATCAGGCGATATGAAGAAGACGATACCATCTACACGATTTGCACCTGCTGTCACCGCAGCATCTATTACTTGGCCAGCATTGACATCCGGGGCAGGCTGGGTCACCATGCGGAAAAATGGGACATCGAGTGTTATTGTCACAGTATTAGTAGTACGGTATCCGACAATTTCTTGCTGTGTTTCGCATCCAGGTGGTGGAGGATAAATCTCTATGCACAGCTGAGGGGGTTGGATAAATCGATAAATAGGCAATACGCTATAGCTGCTCGTTTCTATCCGGTTTTCGTCAATGCCTAATCCTCTAACTGCTGCTATTACCTGAGCAGTCAGGTTAGCATTTTGCGATACAGCATCTTGTGCAGTTGTGCCATTTGTCTCGACTCCAACTGTGACAGACAACTGGTCTGGTCTCACCTCTGTCATCGCAGTGCTCGATATTGAAAGTGTGGAAAGATTCGCCCGTGAGTAATCATCTTGTACATCTAAATCGTCGTCATCATCTAGGAGATCTGTATCATTTGCCTGAGTCGCGGTAGTCTGACTTGCATTTATGCTGCTGCCGACTAGTTCTTGATCTTCTGGACTGGTTTCTTCTGCAGTTTGTGCCTCTGCAGCTGGAATCTGGCTGCCTGCAGGAGGCGCAGCTATAAGCAGTGTTAACGCGAGTGTACATGCGAAAAAAAGGCGCAGACCTAGGGTATTTGTCTTAACGTTTTCGTGAAAATGTTTTATCCTTGACATCTATGATATTAGATCAACATAGGCCTTATTAGCGGAACTCTATCTGCTTCAGGAGACAGAATTTATTAGATTTTTCATGGATCCTAGTCAAACAGTCTAAGCATATAAAAATTGACCATAGCATATGGAGTTTAAACGCAAATGTAGGGATTAGAGTGTGGATTCATCATAAACCAGAGTGTTGATACTACCACGGATCCAGATGACATAGAAAGTTGTCAAGCATGAAATCGGCGCCGGTGACTGCAGGAAGAATATAACTCACCTCACGAATTGGAATGCTGTATAATGCATGACGAAAATCTCCGATTCGTGATTGCTACAAGGAGGCCGGTCGTGAGTAGAATAGTATTTTTTTAATGTTTGTTTTCTTGTTAGTATATCTAAAGAATAGAGGCAAAAATAACATTAACGCAACTAGCGAACCTAGGGAAAACAAAAAAAGAAAGAGAAGCGCTGTTGTAGTCAGGCCTCAGCTGTTATCTAATTATCCAAAGATGGGATTCGGCGATTCTAGCTCACCAGATCCTTGTCCATCGCTTGGAGTCTCTGGTTGTGGTTGTGTTTCAGTTGGAGTCTCTGGTTGTGGTTGTGTTTCAGTTGGAGTCTCTCCTCGTACGACTACTTGACCAGTCATCCAGGGATGGATTGCGCAGAAGTATGGATATGTGCCAGGCTCTTCAAATGTTACAGTAAAGGAGCTGACTGGCGGAAATGGTGGGCCCAATTGTTGTTCTGGTGATGCCCCTTCTGTGGCTTGAGGCGCTCCTTGGTCGTCTGGCACTGTCAAGACGTCTGTTGCAGTGGCAGTGTTATTAGCCTCCGGGGTTGTCTCACCAGTTGCAGAGCCCTGCGAAGCTATCGGTGGTTCTCCTGTCGTGCCTAGTTCCGTGCTGGTGGATTGGGCTCCGTCAGCAGCTGGCATTGGGGGAAGTATAATGCCAGAATTCAATGCCTTCGTATTGCTGTTAAGTGTGGTTTGTATGTCTGTTCCTTCAAGGTAGGTTGTCTGATTGTTTGCATCAAGTACCGCAGGATACCATGCATGTTTATTCAATGCTACGATTGCTTCTGTGCCATCGGGCGCCTGTATAACAAGAGGTTCGCCTAGGTTAAAGGGTGGCAGCAGTTCAAGTTCTGTTAGCACGCCACTGGGTGCAGCGAATGGCAATAATATGTCGGATATGATGCTTGGATCTTGGACAAAGGTTACCGTATGGATGTCTGACGATTCAGCTGGGGTGAACCAGGTCACGCTTTCTCCTGCATTAATTTCAACTGACTGCGGCGAGAAGGTATAGTATTGAACAGTCGCGTTGCTTCCTTCAGCAATTGATACTCTTACATTTCCTTCTGTAGAAGTCGATATCTGGTCTGTCGTCTCCGTCAATTGCGTTGTATCAGTGGGCGATGCGAAACTAGCTGGACCACTGAAAATTAATAGGGCCGTGGCTAGTATGCCAACAAGGTACAAATTAGACTTCATCAAACAATATGATGACATTTCGCTTTTAAGTGGTTCTTAATTAGAATCCTCATTCGCAACAAAGTATATTTCCTCTATTCAACCGGGTAGCATCAAGAGGAAGGCATCGGCCTATTGCTGAATTGGGTGCCTAGAAATTAAATGATATCTCCGAGATAAAAAAGGAGACTTAATGGCTAGCAATTAGCAATTACGCCCTACTTATTGTTGCAGCAGGCCCTATTCCTTACCTATCACTTCTGACTCGCAAACTTCATCCTAAAGGCACTGTTACAGTAGTTGCTCGAGACACTCCATGCATTATTTGTTCGCTTCTAGGATATGCTATCCAGTGCTAAGATTTAAGTGACTTCAACCCCTAGAGAAAAAAGGGGATGAAGTGAGTTTGCTGCTCCAGGCTGAGCAAAAGCGATGAAGATCTCGCGACGAACTGACCCTAATTGTATTTCATAGGGTACCCTAAATTCAAACACATGCGTAACTATTCGAACCGCATTGGAATTCCTGCATAAAACAATTATTAATCCATGCTCCCCCTATAGAAGTCCGTAAGAATGGAGATAGTTTATGATTACCCTCTTTATCGTCCGCCATCTGAGGCCGATTCTACGATATTTCAAGTGACTCTTGGTTGTTCCTTCAACAAGTGTTCATTTTGTAATATGTACCGTACTAAAGAATACGTGGAGCGACCCTGGGAAGAAATTAAATCAGAGATCGACATGGCGGCTAAGTTCTACCCAGATACACGCAGGATCTTTCTGGCGGACGGTGACGCGCTTAATCTTCCAATGGACAGGATGGTAGGCATTCTAAGGTACCTCTGGGCAAACTTTTCCCGACTCGAAAGGATTTCATGCTATGCTATGCCGAAGAACATTCTGCAGAAGAAGGATGATGAGCTCAGGGAGATAAAGGCTGCAGGACTCAGCATGATGTACGTGGGAATAGAAAGCGGAAACGACATCGTGCTTAAGAAAGTGACGAAAGGTGCGACTTATAAAACTATCCTTCAGGCTTGCCAAAAGGCCAAGAACCACGGCTACACCCTATCTTGTATGGTAATACTAGGACTAGGAGGTAAGAAGTATACTAAAGAACATATTGCAGACACTGCTCGCGTACTCAGCGAAACATCTCCTGACTACGTCGGCGCGCTGACGCTTCACCTTGAAGAGGGTATATACGACGAATTTATGAATAAATTTGATGAGCCCTTTATACCACTTGATGACTTGGATGTCCTAGACGAGTTAGAAAGGCTTATCACTGACTTCAAGCCTAGTCGGAAGGTGATCTTCCGAGCGAATCATGCTTCAAATGTATATTCTATAGGCGGTACAATACCGGAAGACACAGAAAAGCTTCTTACATTAGTGAAGAGTTTGAAATCGCATCCAGACATGCTCAAGCCCAAGTTCCTCAGGCGCTTCTAGTTGTTGCTGCAAACCAAGAATACCCCTTTTTTCTTATTGTTCTTCTTCTTGTTTTTTACTGCCTTACCCGCCTGGCTAGAATATGATCATCAGTATTTGAGTTTTTCAACTTTTTCCTTTTTTTAGCATCACTTACCTCCTTCCTTATCTTCTATTATCGTTAGAAGAATGGTTTTTGGTTTCCATCATGTTCCCATTTCCCAGTCTATAGGAATACGGCCAGTCTATAGGAATACGGCCAGCCCTAGACATTCAATCATTTGATAGCCCAACTGATGAGAGAGAAACCATGATTTTTTTGTTCAGATTTGGTAGCCTCTGCAAGTGACTTTCTAAACAGAAATGTTTGATGGCTTTTGTAATCTTGTGGTTGGTGCTTACGATAATATGAATTAGTATAGCAACCACAACTGCCCAATTATTATGACTACAAGGGAGATTCACAATCATATAAGAGCTCTACAATTGATCAAATGGGGCTGCTGATGCTGTATCTCTATATACATCTGTGCTTAGCAGCGATAGAATTATTAGCCTGACAGGATATTTTGGCTTTATTGTACCGCGGGGAACTTGAGGTTCAGGCCAAACGAAAGGCGCTGGCGGTTTTGCAGGATGAAATCACAAAAATCTTGAACTCTTCAAGGGATTTATCAACGCTGACCACATCACTGATCAAAGGCGATGAAATGCATACTCGCCAATGTCTTGAACGTATGACAAAGACGGAGGAAGAGGTGGAGAACCTCTGCAGGAAGATAACCCGCGAGGTTGCTGAAATAGGCAGTCTCATGGCAAATAGAGAAGATATCTTGAGAACTGCTTATATCATCGATGATATTGCCGGCTATATCAGCGGTGTTGCATTCAGACTTGCCAATATTAAACCAATGATGATAAAAAAAGCATCATTTGATGACGACTTAAACCAACTAGTCGGTATGGTTGTAGATACTATTTTCAAATTGAATGAAATGGGCCGTGCGCTTTCAATTAATCCATCAAATGCAATAGATATTGCGCGAGATGTTCAAACCCTTGAGCGGCAGGTAGATGTGAAACACAGAGCTGTTATCGTCAAGGCGCTCAACGAAATTTCAAGTACCAAGGATCTGTTGCTCCTTAAGGATGCAGTTGAGGGCATAGAGGGTATGGTGGACAAATGTCAAGAAGCATCTGACTCCTTCACAATACTTGCCCTGAGCATGTAAGAAATGATCATTGGCAGGCTGGTTGAAAACCGGATTATTGTCTGGGATATTTCACACTCAAGGTCACTTTTTAGTAGTGGCTACTATGGTAAGCCACTTGGAATCCCTAAGCCTAAGGATGCGGAGTTTGACGCGCCACTCGTGCTTGACCTAATAGAAGGCTGCTACCTTGTGGAGAAGAACATGTTGCAAGTATTTCATACTGACGGCAAAGCTGTCCCTTTTGCTAAAATAAAGAGGATATGCAAAGAACAGTATGTTGACTTTGATGCTAATTACCTTGTGTATCATGACTTACGTGACAAGGGTTACATTGTCACGCCTGGAATCAAATTTGGTTGTGACTTTGCAGTCTATGAACAGGGACCAGGAATTGACCATGCACCTTATCTAGTCCAGGTCTTTAGGGCCACAGACGACCTTGCTGCAACGGGAATCGTTTTGGCTGGCAGGCTTGCAACTACTGTAAAAAAGCAATTCATTTTAGCGATCCCAAAAATAAAACAAAAGAAGGTAGATTTCGTTGGATTTGATTGGTGGCGTGCCTAGTTAGTCGTGACTGTCGCACGTTGTTGTTCATCTTTCTTTCCGTTTTGAGTTGGCAGGTCAAATTTTACAAAGTTTTCTCCCGAGATAGTAAGTAATACGGTGTACTTTTCAGAGCATTGGTCAAGCCACCCTTTGTATCGGATTGAGTTCTTTACAATGTCTGCAATACTGGGTTTTTTCTCATTTACTTCATCATAGCATGATAGGATCTCGCCGAACCTAACCTCCTGCTGGTTATTGAACTTTGTCAGATAGTAAACAAAGACAGCAGTTTTTTCGTAGTGGTTGGCTGGCTTTTTCTCAGCGTAGAATTCACGGAGGCCAATCTTGCTTTCATTTGCTTTAAGGTCTACGGGTATCGGGTGTATTGTTACTGCGGGCCTAGCAGAGTGCTTAGTCGCACTGGCGTTTGACTTGAGACGTTGCGTAACAGGCTGGTCAATGCTAACTGAATCCTCCTTTTGCTGAGCCACTTCTGCAGGAAGCGAGGCCTGTGCTGAGTGTGCTTTGAGTTCAAGGGTTTGCTCGACGCCTCTGGTTATCGCTTCCTTTACCGCTATCTTAAAAATTTCTTCAAATTTTTCAAGGTGCTTATCGACAAAGGTCTCTTTGCCTTCAAGTTCAACCATTCCCTCCCTGACGTTTATCGTAAACCTGGCTTCTGAATTTGTCAAGTTGATATATAAAATCTAGAAGTTTTTAATTAAGCTGCTGGTGCTCTGAACTAAACTAGCAGTAAAAGAGATTTGACAGCAGTTCGAATGCGAACACAAAGTGTTGTCTTAAATATGCGCAGCATGTATTAGCATAGGTTATAATATGTTTGTAGTCAAGAGACTTGGCAGGAACGGCTTGTGGAGCGCCGTGAGCCTTATAGACAAGAATGGCTCATTCAGGGGTGAGGCCAAGTTTGAGACGCGCAAAGAAGCTGAGGAATACTTGGCAGACTATTTAAAGAGGATGAAAGACCGGTTGGTTGTGAGCCCTGAAGGAACCGGGCAACTTAAAATATTCAAAGAACGCTAGCTCTTGGTTCAAGAGTATTATATTCTGGAAAACTAGCAATTGCCTATCTTCTAGCTACAGCAATTCGGAGCATCTCGCAAAATTAGCAGTAGACGCCATCTAGCTCACCACATCTGTGCCACTAGGCCGGCGTCACCGTATTAATTTATCCATAAGACTCTATGAAACGTGTAGACCATCCCCTGTAAGATTATTATATAACCCGCAACTTTGAACCAAAAAAGCTTTATGTTAGTTACACTGTACTATGATAACGTGATTTAAAGGGCATGTTTGTTTGCCAGACCTGCAAGGGAACGGCATTGATATTAGCTGTTGAAAGCGACGGTAGGCTCTGCTTTGAGGAATGCCCAGACTGTAACGCCCATCCTGAATCCCGTGTGCCAATTCTTGAAGACGGTTAAACTGGCCTTATAGGTTGAACCTTTGGGTCGACAATTGGGAACAATAATAACTATACGTGCTGTTTGCTGAATGAGGACTAAAAATTACCTTTGACGGCAAAGGTCTTGACAATCGTATAAGTGATATTTTCGCTTACACAATCTTTTCACACTATAATAGGATAGCCATGGCAAACATACAGAGTTGCTTCCGCAGGTCTATCCTGATTCTTTTGCATAACGATCCAGTATGTTCAGTACCTTCAAGCCGCATACAAGACCTTGGCATCACAGAAAAAATTCAAATCTCTTGCGTAACTCTTAATTTGCCACACTGCTACTAGTTTTTTCTTCTTTTGCTACTATTGTTGGTACCGGGCCTATCAATTTCGTTAGGTGCTCATACCTTTTGATGAATTCATATCCCTTATTGGTTGTGCTAAATCTTCCGCTCTTCTTGTCATATATAATAAGATCATTCTCTGTCAGCATTACTAGGTATTCTTTAAGTTGTTCGTAAGAAAGCAATGCTTTATACATCATTTTAGTCTTGGTTGTAGGGCTGCTTGCTGCATCCAGTAACTGGGCAATTATGTCTATTCTATTTCTATATCTGTGGGCATACTTTGACGTCATATAGGGTACACAATACACATGCAAGATGAGTATATAGAAGATTGGCATAATCGTAGAGTAAGACAGTGTTTATGTGAAATGACAGATATTTTTTGATGGATCTTCAATCAGGACCAAGAAAAGATAGAGAAAAATTGAGCGGTACGACTGTCGTAAATGAACTATCTTAATTTGATTCTATAAAGGCCCGAGGTTCTCAGAAAATGTTATCGTCCCTGAAGTCTGTTTCTATTTTGCTATGCTATTCAAGCCTCAGGTGTGCTCCTCGCCCCAGCGGAGACCTCAATCTGTGCCCAAAGCCTCCTCAGCATATTGGGGGTATTGGCGATTATCCAGTTTGCCATTTCCGCCTCTTCCTTCAGGTTCTCGTCGATAACAGGGATGGCGTCCATAGCACCCACCCTTTTAGCGATTTCCATCAAAATCTTATATTTTATAATCTCTGCATTTTCAATGAGGGCATCGCGCTCTGTCTGAATAAGTTCTCTCTCGGCAGCTAGTCTCACATTGTCAGTTTCGTTTACTATCGATTTTATTGAAGAACTGTCTTGCAAGTGAGATGATCCTTCGTTGTTAGCGGATTTGGCAGTTGATGAAGATGTCACATCGTCTCTAACTAGATCTATAGTATTGGGTTTGAGAGTTGGCAAGTCGGCTTTGGCGTCTGTAGGTTCGCCACCGTGACTCCTAATGATTTGTTTTAGTCTATCTTTTTGATTTCGAGTTTCTTCAAGATGGTCCTGTAATTGAAGCCTTGTATCATCCACTATGGTCTCCTCAAGCCTTGATTGTATTCTCTCTTCCGATGCATTTTCCATTGCCAAAGCATCATTCAAATATTGGACAATCTTTTGGTTTGCGTTCGGCGTAAGCTCAGCTGCTGAAGAGGAAGACATCTTGTTGTCAGCTCTCCCCCTTTTCCTTTATCTGCCAAGATCCGGTCTGCTCTCCTTCTGTCACCTCAACCTCTTTTTTCTGCGCTCGCTCTAAATGCCTAGCGCTATCTGAAGTAGAGTGCGTACCTGCTTTGTCATCAATCTT
>DATFBV010000011.1:0-14300 GCA_035253605.1 Nitrososphaera sp. | reverse complement strand
GCAAACAGTGCTTCTATTGCTGATGGGCCTGCATTGAATATTTGTGTCGTGACTTGTACATTATCACCAAGAGCTCTCTGAAAGTCTCCATTACCAAGTCCTATGACTGCCTGCGCGTGGTTGATGTTTGGGAAATATCCGACTCTCAGACTCTTTTGTTCGCCTGTCTGTATGTTCGTGCTACCGCTATCGTTGACACCCCCCAGACCTGTATCTGGGCTTAAGGAGGGAAATGATATTGCACCAGATGATGCGATAACTGCAATGGTAATTGCAATGGCAATACTAAACTTTATTGTGTTCTTCATGAATGCCGTAGTGTGACAGGTCGACAAATAATACTGCACCCTTGGATGCAGAAAATGCAATGTCTGTGCAAAGAAGAGGCAATATTGTATGCTATAGTGCAGTATTGGCATGTATATCATGTTGGGATGATAGCTCTCATATGCCTCTGCTGAAAGGGAAAGCACGCGATGATTTATTGAAATACTCCCGGGTTTGCGCAGATGTAGAATGAGGCCCGAAATGGAAAATCTAGACTCCATTAGCATAACTTAATCTCTTTAGGTTTGTCAAGAGCAAGAAGCTTTGAGGGTTATTGAGTACTTACATCATGAAGTTCATAGGACAACCAACTATTTCCTGATAGCAATCCAGCCTGTTATGTTCAAACTGCCGTCTAGTAGTCTTAATAATGAAGCAAAAACTTTGAAATATCCTGCACTTGGCCAATGTAAAGACATTAGAACCTCAGTGCAAAGTCGTGGTTGTCAAAATAATAGTATTATATGCTGACGAGCCTAAGGAATAAATTATCTTCATCAAGCCAAAAGAAAATTACGCGCTTTTAGACTTCTTAAAATATAGGAAGATCTGCAAGACATTGCAGTTAATGATGTAGCTGACTCATCAGCAATTTATTGTCGGTTACATCTATCTCGATACTGAATCAGTTACTAGTATTGCATCCTCATCGAGGATCCTAAAACCAATTTTGGAAATCTATCTATCCTGTTCAATTACTTGCAAGGTGTTTAAAAATGAAGATGCACTTGCATAGAGCCTGCTATGACAGCAAAAGAATTCTTTGGTTATTACATGTGCTTCTCTAAATAGCACATTATACAATTAGGTCATTAGTTGAGGTAGAATTTAATCTTGTTTAAAGATGCATAAATCGTTTCTATGATGCAATTCTTGCATTCTAAATACCTCAAATGTCATTTGGCTAACATAATCTTCACTGAACCAAAACTAATGACTCAACATATTGCACATATCGTCCCTTTCTTGCATATAGAAGAGGAATATTATTTATGGACTAATATTTCCATCAAATATGGATGTTAGAACAATAAATGTCGTATTAGCTGTTGCAATTGTGGTGACACTAGTTACAGCCTCCATTTCAACACCTGCATTCTCCCAGTCAGAGAATCAGACGAGAAAAACCATAAGGATTGGATATTTCCCAAACATCAACCACGCGCAGGCAGTCATAGGACTTGGTAATGGAGACTTTCAGAGAGCTCTTGGTGATAATGTACAAGTCACGACACAAATATTCAATGCAGGCCCATCAGCAATAGAAGCACTGTTTGCAAACCAGATTGATGTTACATACATCGGCCCAAACCCTGCAATTAATGGATATGTGAGATCTGATGGGCAAGCACTTAGGATCATCTCAGGAAGCGCATCAGGCGGCGCGGTGTTCGTTGTAAGAAATGATTCAGGTATTAACTCTCCTCAAGATCTTGCCAATAAGAAGTTTGCAACGCCTGAGCTTGGCAATACACAAGACGTAGCGCTCAGGAATTACTTGCTTGACAATGGCTACAATACAAAAGACAAGGGTGGAAATGTAGAGGTATTAACTGTCAAAAACCCTGACATAGTGACACTATTCTTGACAAAGCAAATTGACGGTGCATGGGTTCCAGAACCATGGGGAGAAAGATTAGTAAGAGAAGGAGAAGGTAAGATACTCATAGATGAACGAGATTTATGGCCACCAGAAGGAAAATTTGTGACAACACACATAGTTGTCAATCCGGATTATTTGGAGAATAATCCAGATGTAATAAAGAAACTACTTGAGGCACACATTGATGAAACAAACTGGATAAATAATAACAAATCTGCTGCAATGGAGGCTTTTAACGTAGAGCTTCAAAAACTAACTAGACAAACAATACCAGAAGATGTGTTGAATGCCTCACTCTCAAGGATTGACTTTACATATGATCCAATACGACTATCTTTATTCCAGGACGCAGTCGATGCATACAATCTGGGATTCCTTCCAGAAAATCCTGATTTATCTGGAATTTATGACCTGGCAATTCTAGATCAGATGCTTCAAGAGAGAGGCCTTCCTCCTGTTTCAGGACTTGGATCAGCAGCAACTAATGCCACTGATGCATTCATCAGCAGCGACACAGGATAACAAGTGAACAAGAATCAGGGATAAAAGATATCTAAATGAAAGGAAGATGGGGGCACACTGAATTAGCTCCTACCTTTCTCCCTCCCATGATATATCGAACTCTAATAATGTGTCGAGCATATTTTTATCTCTCGCGATTCCATTTCGATGATATCTCTATCTTTCGTCTAAAACATATTTCGTTTTGTAAAATTCTCTTACGATCGTCTCTTCCTTCTTATCAAAGTGTTAGCTGCACAATGGAACTTAAGCATTTATACGCTGAATATTAGCTAGCCGATCAACCATGCATTACATCGATTTTCTACGAAACATTTTTCTAATAATGTCTTACAGTTTGTAGTCCTAGATCTTTTTGCCTAATACATGATTGCTGGATAAGCTAGTAATAGATAAGAGAGCTGAAATGACATTGTGTCACCATGACAAACTAATTGTGTTATCTATCATACTGTCTTTATAAATTGAAAAAATAATATGTTTTGTTATATGACTAGGTTGTATAGTTCAATACTAGTACAATTCACTTTATCAGGCATTTTACTAGAGGACAAAGTTCAAAATAGATGAAGGTTCTGCATATACATACGGAGATTTGCTGGAAGAATACGCTAAGAATAGAATAGACGCAAAAAAACCAAGAAATGAAGGCAGGACGTATACCATAGACAAGCTGGAAGGCTTGGACAAGGAAAATCTTGAAGTGCTTGCACCATTTATTGATGTTGTAAAGATATATGGAATTCTGCCACTTCTCGTCTCAGAAGAGACACTGAAGAAGAAGATCAAATTCTATCATACTCTCAACATTGAGGTTTCAAGTGGAAGTACGATTTCTGAGTATATGATAGCAGAAAACGCATTTGAAAAATTCGTTGGAGAAGCTGCAAAGGTAGGCTTTGACATTATAGAAATAGGAGAAAATAGTTCCAATCTGAACTTTGAACAGAAGAGAAAGATTACTGAAAGCATACTCGCCAAAGGACTTGATGTTCAATGGAAAGTTGGTAAGAAAGATCCTAGGCATCAGCTTTCAGTAGATGTTAATCTAGCTAAAATCGAAGAAGCAGTCAAACTAGGTTCTGATAAGGTCGTGCTTGAAGCAAATGAGGGCGTAAATGTTGGTATTTATGACGAAAAAGGCTTCATAAGATGGAATTTCGTTGGCGCGTTGACTGCAAAGTTTCCTCCAAGCACATTCATTTTTGAAGCTCCCTTGGAATCGCAGCAGTCTGCATTGATTGCAGAGTTTGGGCAGCGGATCAACTTAGCTGAAGTACGAATTGAAGCCGCATCGGCTGTGGAGTCGCAGAGGAGAGGATTTCCAACAAAAGCAGCATTTAGCGTATATAACATTAGCAAGAACCCTGGAGGAAGTCCAGCAGCCAAGTTTGTTTACTTTGTAATGAAATCAAAGCACCCAATTGATCAGGTTGAGCTCATGAATATGACTAATCTTCCAAGGAGGACGGTGCAAAGCGCAGTAGAGGAGCTTAAATTACAAGGGTTGATTATTGAACGAAGTAGCTTAGATGATGCACGAAAGAAGCTATATACTCCCGTTCAATTTGAATGGCTATGAACGACTGTAACTAGAAGACTTTTCTATCAGCGAGCATACTGGCCAACAAATGGCGATATGTTTGCGTCAGAGAGACATATACACACACCTATTAAATAGAAGCTAAAAAGGGAAAGTGCATCACGTTTCTTAGGAAATTTATATCAGTTGTTTAACATCCTAGTACTTGATAGTAGTTATGCAGGCATCTTTAGGTTGCAGAACTTTCGTATTGCAAAGAGAGTACAATTTTCCTTATAAAATAATACTTGATGTCAAAGAACGCTTATAAAAAAGGAGATTTCCTGTACGTAGGACGAAAATACTTGGCAAATAGTACCTTTAGAGTGCAATCACACAAGTTCAGCCAGGAGAACATCCAGACTACCCTTGTGTGCTCAAAATGCGACGAGGTCTTTTCCAAAGAGTTCCCTTTAGACCTCGAGGGTCAGACGATAGAGTTCAAGTGTCCAGTGTGTGGCGTGCCTGGAGAAGCAGATCTTCCATACAAAAGTGCCGAAGAACGCGAAGAGCTGGAGGAAGACTTTGAAGAGGTGGAAGAAGAAGAAGGCGGCGAAGAGTTTGACGAAGAATACTAGCTGGCTGTGCGAAGTTCGAAGTTCTCTAACTTTTAAGCCTCCTCTAGGATTCAATTCTGAGATTAGATACGTCACAATATGATAGCCTATCCCTGGATGGCTACAAAATGGGTAACAGTATTACTCTCTCTTGCCTGCAGGAATGTGTAGAGAGTGAGCCATATGACGTACTTATGCTCAAAATTCCAAGCTACTTCTTTGTCAGCTTGCCTAGCTGCGCTAGCAGCGCGGAAAGCTGAATTTCTGGATGCGCACCAGCAGCAAGTCTGTAGTCATACTCAGCCATTATAGCTGCAAACTCCTCTGGTTTTTCTATCCTCATTTCATATGCCTCCTCGTTTGCATACTTCATAAAGTCGCCCTCTGACATGCCATAGACCTGAGTCAGTTCAAGAAGCTTTGCTCTTGAGTCATTGAACCTGCCAGACATTGCAAGGCGCAGGACTTCGCCCACCTTTGCCCTGCCGGAAAGACCAATAGCTGCTGTAACACTTGCCACAGATACTGAACCCATGCCGGCCGCAGCTTGCATGATGTTTATAGAGTGGCGTAGGTCACCACCTGTTGTCTCATAGATCTGAGCAAGAGCCTTTTCTTCATATTTCGCCTTCTGTTGTTCGCAGATCATTTTCAGATGATCGATAACATCTTCTTTCGGTAAGCGTGTAAATCTAAATACTACGCACCTGCTCTGTATCGGCTCTATTATCTGTGATAGATAATTGCAAATAATAATAAATCGAGTCGTCCTTGCACTGTCTTCAATTATACGCCTAAGTGCAGTCTGAGCCTCAGAAGTCATCTCGTCAGCTTCGTCAAGTATAATTATCTTGGGTCTACCAAACTCTCTGTCCCCTGCAAGCTTAATTGAAGCAGCAAACTCTTTTACACGCTCGCGCACCATCTTGATCCCGCGTTCATCTGATGCATTAAGTTCTAGCGTATTCTTCCTCCACTCTTCTCCTAGCAGCTCCATTGCAATGCATAGTGCAGTGGTAGTTTTGCCAACTCCTGCTGGTCCGGTGAACAGCATATGGGGTATGTCAGGACTCTTAATCAGGTTGCTTATGCCCTTAATTATCTCCTTCTGATCAACTACCTGACTTAGTTTCTTTGGCCTGTATTTCTCAGACCACATAAGGTTCGCTAGATCTGTTTTTTTGGCCGACTCCATTACGAGGCGCTTTCACTGAAGTTATTAAACCATTAATAGGTTGCTATTTTGTCTCACAAACTGCCAATTTGTGATAATAAAAATAACCATAGTAGCTAGCTACTAGCTTTACAAAAGCTGTGCTGATATGATATATAATAAGTACTACGCTCTTAATAGCTCTCCCTAATGGCCGATATCACCTGCTCAGAGCCAAAGATTGAATCTATTCAAGGCATTTACCAGCTAGGCTACATGCTTGAGGAGATTAGGGTGACATATAAAGAGGATGCTAAGATGAGCGTCGGCAACATTGTGATTGATGCAAAAGAAGGCGATATGTCGTCCCTTCCGCGTTGGATTGCCAAGATCCTCGTCGAGCAGGATGCAGTCGAGATCCAATCAAACGACGTCACCGGCTACATATCACGTACTATGAATCGGGAGCGCATTGCAAAGCCCCATGACCTCTCTGGCGTCGATGTTGACTTTTACGTAAGGGTCAACGATTACCTTGAAGGTCTGAAGGAGCGGGAAAGAGAAAACCTGATTGTTTCCCTAAATACATTTGTAGCATCTCGACTTGAAAAGATAGTCAAGCTAGCCGCAGCCTCATCACTCTCCCCAGAGCTTGAAGGCAAACTATCTGCTGAAGAGAAGGAGCTTTACATTCTGATAAACAAGGTTTCGACGAAATTTAAAAAAGGAGTGTTAAAGAAGTTTGTCTGAGCAGCAGACCGCCGCAGCACTTGCGAACGATCTGGAAAAGTTCCTCAAAGCATTCAAAGACCGCGACAGGAATTACAAGTATTTTGACAAGATAAATAACATGATGGCATCAGGTGCTCAGTCACTTATTGTAGACTACATCGATCTCGATTCTTACAACCCTGTCCTTGCCAAAGAGATAACACATAAGCCTGATGAATATCTTGAGGCATTCAATGAAGCAGTATTATCCGTCCTGCGCGAGATTCATCCTGACTATGAGCAAGAAATCCGTGAAAAGATCCGGGTCAGGATAGGCAATTACACTGTGCAAAAGGGCCTGCGTGAAATAAACGCTGATTTGATAAATAAGCTTGTTAGCATCTCTGGCATGGTCGTGCGCTCGTCAGAAGTCAAGCCCCTTGCTAAGAAGGTTGCATACAAATGCACGAACTGCAACACGGTCACAGAGGCGCAGCTCAAAGGCCTTGTCATGAAAAAGCCGGTTAAATGCCCAGCGTGCTCTGAAAAAGAACTCGAAATGGATCCTGAGAACAGTCTATTTATTGACTTTCAGTTGGTGCGGTTGCAGGAGCTGCCTGAAGATCTACCAGCAGGCCAATTGCCACATTACATTGAAGTTACTGTAATGAGCGACCTGGTAGACCAGTGCCGCCCTGGCGATAGAATCATACTCACAGGTATAATTAGAATAGAACAGGAGCAGCTTGCTCCGCAGGTCAAGACTAGCCTGTTCCGGCTTCGTATGGAAGGCAACAACATCGAGTATCTTGGTGGCAGGGCAGGGAGTAAGGACACAAGGTCTGTTGAAAGAATAATGATAAGTACGGAGGACGAGCGGCAAATAAGAACGATAGCAAGTAAGCCCGATGCTTACGAAAAGCTAATCGCCTCATTTGCTCCTCACATTTATGGCCATGAGCCAATCAAGGAAGCAATACTGCTGCTTATTGTAGGATCCGTGACAAAGAGGCTCGAGGATGGCTCTACTAGAAGAGGCGATATCAATGTGCTTTTAGTAGGTGACCCAGGTACGGCCAAATCTGAAATGCTAAAATTCACCGCCAAGATTGCTCCAAGAGGGCTATACACTTCTGGTAGGGGTTCTACAGCTGCGGGTTTGACAGCTGCAGTCATTCGTGACAAGTCGGGGATCATGATGCTAGAGGCAGGTGCTGTCGTATTGGGCGATCAGGGAATCGTATGCATCGACGAATTTGACAAGATAAAGCCGGAAGACCGCTCGGCACTTCATGAAGTGATGGAACAGCAGACTTGCTCGGTGGCGAAGGGGGGTATTGTCGCTACACTGAACGCAAGAACGTCGATCCTGTCTGCGGCAAATCCGATATATGGCAAATATGACCCATACAAGAACATTACAGAAAATGTCAACCTGCCAGTGCCGCTGCTGACGAGGTTTGACTTGATATTCATAGTTAGAGATAGTCCTGACAAGGAAAAGGACAACCTTGTCGCAAGTCATATTTTGGAAATACACCGCGATTCTGAACAAGCTGCTAGGCCTGTGATCGATATCGACCTTTTCAGCAAGTATCTGTCATATGCAAAGCATATCGAGCCAGCATTAACACCTGAGGCAATTGACATTGTTCGCAGTTATTATATGGACATGAGAAGGATCGAGTCAGAAGGAATGATAACGGTGACCCCAAGGCAGCTTGAAGGGCTAATTAGGCTTGCATCTGCCCGCGCAAGATTGCTATTAAAGGATATGGTCGACGCAGAGGATGCCCAGCGTGCGATCTACCTTGTAGATCAGATGATGAGGACTGCTGGAGTCGACGTCAATACAGGAAAGACGGACCTCGGTGTGCTATACGGCAAGCCTCAGAGCGTAGTCTCAAAGGAAAAGACCTTTATGGAATTATTCAGGGGACTTACAGGTGCTGAGAACAACGATGTGGAAGATAAGGTGCTTGTAGATGAGCTAGTGAAAACCGGCAAGTTCTCTGACGAAGAAGCAAGGAAATATATTCAAAAGTTTAATCGGGAAGGCCAAATATTTGAAAGACGGCCCGGCTTTTGGGCTAAGGCATAAATGCACTTTTAAAATAGATGGCTTGCTTATAGTTCTAAAATGCCAGTTGCTTTAACCGACGGTCCAATCAGAACGCTTCTTTCGCGTCTTGGCTATTCTTCTCTCTATCCGCCTCAGGAGATGGCATTGAAGTACGGCATATTGGAAGGAAAGAGTGTGCTCATGACTACTCCAACTGCCAGCGGCAAAACACTTATCGCAATGATGGCCATCTACAAGGCACTTAAAAGGAATAGAAAAGCAGTATATCTGACACCACTTCGCGCACTGGCAAGCGAAAAGTATGATGATATGAAGGTGCTTGAAGATCTCGATTTTGGCAGAAAGATCAAGGTGATGGCCGCAACTGGCGACTATGATTCGCCAGGAAAAGAGCTGGCTGCAGCAGACGTCATCGTTCTTACAAATGAAAAGATGGATACACTTTTCCGCCATAACGCAGAGTGGCTTGATGACATAGGACTATTTGTGTCTGATGAAGTGCATCTTATAGGCGATAGGGAAAGAGGTGCAACGCTTGAGATGATGCTTACGAAAATCCGCAAGCACTATCCGGAATCGCAGATAGTGACACTTTCTGCTACAGTAGCTAACTCCCACGAGATAGCCGACTGGCTTGCCTGCAAGCTTGTAGAAAGCGACTGGCGACCAACAAAGCTAGTAGAGGGAGTATTTGAGCATGGCATGATCAGAATGAGAGACGGTAGTACTTTTAGAGTCAACAGCTCCGGCATTTCATCGGCAGTAGACCTTGCTATCGATTCTGTAGATGGAGGTGGGCAGGCACTCATATTTGCAGAAACAAGGAAGCGCGCCGCTTCACTTGCAGCAAAAGCCGCGGAAGCTGTCTATAAGCGGCTAGATAAAGGAGCAATAGAACTGGCAGTTAAGACATCATCTGAAATACTAGCTAGAGGAGATGACAGCGAGATCACAAAGACCTTAGCGAAGCTTGTATCAAAAGGAGTAGCATTTCATCACGCCGGCCTTGCGCCATCAAGCAGAGAGATAGTGGAAAGCTCATTCCGGAAAGGTGTGATCAAATTGCTAACTGCGACGCCGACTCTTGCTGCTGGCGTTAACCTGCCCGCAAGACGGGTCGTCATAGCAAGCATATTGCGATACGACTCTGAGTATAGTAGAAATTTGCCTATTAGCGTGCTGGAATATAAGCAGCTGTGCGGCAGGGCCGGCAGACCTCAGTATGACACTTCCGGTGAGGCCATAATTGTAAGTGAGTATGGTACAAACGCTGAAGAACTTTATGACCATTATGTCCTTGGGAACCCGGAGCCACTTCGGTCGCAGTTGTCAAACGATAGCGCCGTCAGGTTTCATTTGCTCTCAAACATTGCGACTGTACCAGGGATGAAAAAACCAGAGATCCATGACCTCTTTTCAAGGACGCTCTTTGCACGTCAGTATGGGAATGGAACTGTCGAGCATAAGGTCGAGTTTGCCCTTGAATATCTAGAGCAAGAAGATCTGGTCAAATCTAGGAACGACCGTTATATAGCGACAGATTTTGGCAGACGGACATCGCTTCTCTATATCAATCCAGTTACTGCAGTCAAATTTAGAGATGCACTACAAGGTCTAGAGCACACGGCTGCCACCCCCAAACATGAACTTGGCTTTCTGCACGTGATAGCAGATAGCCCTGACTTTTACCCAAAGTTGTCATTACGCAAAACAGACTATGATCAACTAGGCATTCTGATACAACGCCGTGGGAATGAACTTTTATACCCTATAAGCGAATATGACTGTTCTCGTAGTTTTTGGGCATTATGTTGGTGGATAGAAGAGACAACAGAGAAGGTGCTGAGCGACAAGATAGGAGTTGAGCCCGGTGACATGTACAGGATAGTGGAGGTGGCCAACTGGCTTGCCTATTCGCTTTATGAGGTAGCCAAACTGTTGCGCCGAGAGGATCTTATGCCAGAACTTTATAACTTACGTACTAGGATAAGGTATGGAGTGAAGGAGGAGCTGCTGCCACTTGTCATGCTGGAGGGCATCGGTAGAGTCAAAGCCCGGGCACTGTACAACGCAGGATTTACCGATTTGTCCAAGATAGTCAAGGCCTCGCAGGCCAAACTTGCAAGTGTGCCCAAGATAGGGCCAACTTTAGCAGAAAAGTTAAAGCATCAGTTAAAGAATAGGTTGGGACAATAATATCAGATGCTGGACGGCGTTAACCTGATAATATATGGAGCAGCCGTGTCTACCATATCATTCTTTGGCGTCTTGTTCATGATGCCGGCAGCAATCAGGTCGCTCACTGCAAAGTGCAAGGTGGTTCCCGACGCTCACAAGCCAGAGAAGCCTCAAGTTCCGCGGCCAGCGGGTCCGGTCATCATGATCAGCATTGCTGCAGCTGAAATTGTGCTCTTCTTTCTAACAATGAACATTGCAGTCCTTGCAATACTCCTTACAACAGCGATTGCATTTCTAGTAGGCTATATCGATGACAGCAGACTGATGCCCGGATGGTTTAAACCAGTTGCACTGCTTGCGGCTGCAATTCCCTTGGTTGTTCTTGACATTTTTGGCGCAGGAGAAGTGCATGGAGAGTCTCTCAACCTAATATTTGGCCGTGCGCATATACCTCTACTATATATACCGCTCATATTCGTCGTCCTTCCTATTACGGGCAACACTATCAATTCAATTGACGTACTAAATGGAGTAGCAAGCGGCTTTTTGATAATTGCAACAATCCCCCTCTTGGCAAGCATTGCAATTTTTGGTAGCCATGAAGTATTTCTTGCTGCGCTTCCGTTATTATTCGCCACGATTGCTTTTTACAGATACCATAAGTTCCCAAGCCAGATATTTCCCGGCGACTCAGGCACGCTTTTGCTTGGAGCAATGTATGGTGCAGTGGCTATCGCCGGCAGTTCTGAAATAATTGGCGTAATCGCGCTTTTGCCAGCCGTCGTGAACTCATTTCTGTTCCTTGCAAGCGTCAAGCGCATAGTAGAGCACAGGGAGGTAAAGACAAGGCCTACGATCTTGACAGACGACTTCAAGCTAGCAGCATCAACTGATAGTACGGCGCCTGCTACACTTGTAAGGCTAATTGTTGTGGACAGGCCACTTGGCGAAAAAGAGATTGGTTACCAGATATTCAAGCTAGCAACCTTTACTGCACTTTTGGCATCTGCCTCAATTGCGATCCAGTACATCGTCTTTCTTAGGTAGAGTAATTGAGAGATGGCACTTACGACTCTGGCGCTTTTTATGACTGGAATATGGGCAATGATACTTGCTTCTGCGGCATTCTTAGTCATCTTTGTTGCACCACTAGAAACATACATATACTTGTTTGGCCCGCGAGGCGGAAGGTTAACTATATCTGCAGTACAAGCAGCAATTGCCATATTAATAGTAATTGTGCTGGCTCTCGGGTTAAATAGACTAAAGAGGATCTACCTGCAAAAGAAGCTTCAACTGTAAAATACGCTCTAGAGATAGCCTGCATAACTGTTAATATTGCCCATAGCGTTTCTTTGCTAGTAAGAGAGTATATAATGTCAATAAAGCCGGAGACTGTTTTGGCGTTATTGCTGCTACCTATAGTAGGCGGCATTCCCTCTGCAGTCGGCCAAAATGCATTGTCCAATATTACTACCGTTAGCGACATTATTGATTTTGTAGGTAATGTGACAGAAAGTGAAGGAGGAGAACAACAACAACCACCCCAACCCCCATCATCATCAGGAGAAGGAGGAGAAGAAGGAGGAGAACAACAACAACCACCCCAACCCCCATCATCATCAGGAGAAGAAGGAGAGCAACAACCACCCCAACCCCCATCATCATCAGAAGAAGGAGGAGAAGGAGGAGAAGAAGGAGAACAACAACCACCCCAACCCCCATCATCATCAGGAGGAGAAACAGAACCTCCTCTTTCTTTAGAAGAGATAGAAGATCTAAGCAGTTCTACAGTTGCAAGTGATGCTGACGATACATCATCTGTTACGGCAGGTGAGAGCATCTTGGTAAACGAAGTTGAGCTCAATCCTAGTGGCAATGACAATGAGGAGGGGGAGTGGATCGAGCTGTACAACCCAACCGATGTGGACATCAACATCCGTAACTTTGGGATAAGTCCCTCATTTCAATCTCCAACAATTGAGCTGCCGCCTGATGCTGTAATTGAGGCTGGAGAAACATATGTGATTGCGCTCGACAGGCCAATGCTATCAAACACTGGTGAAAGCCTTGTCCTTGCAAATGCAACAGGCGATATTCACGACAGAACACCTTCGCTTGTCGATAGGAGTGACGATGACCGTACTTGGCAAAGGACTCCTGATGGTAATAGTGAGTGGCAGTTTGTAGAAAATACCCAGGGCAATGCCAATGATGATCCTGACACTCCCACTACAATACTTGATAGTGAAGAGAATACCCAGGGCAATGCCAATGATGATCCTGACACTCTCAGTACAATACTTGATAGCGTGTATTCTGGATCAGACGTAGAATGCCTTGGGTCAGCAGACTGTATCGAAGGTGTGGCAACCAGAATAGTGGATGGAGATACACTTTATGTGAGGGCAAACAGCACAGTATACAAGGTTGACCTTGCTCTTGTCGAGGCTCCTTCAAGGACTGAAGAAATGTTTGTCGAATCTACAGCATTTACTCGAGACCTCTGCCTTGGGAGCACGGTACTAGTAGATCAGGACGACATGTTACTTACTTCCAACTCTGGTGGTGTTATAGGCGTAGTGTACTGCTCATCAAGCAACCTCAACAGTGAGCTTTTGAATAATGGTTACTCCGAGCTTGACACGGAACAGTGCGCAACAAGCGAGTTTGCTAATGAGCCTTGGGTAAAAGATCACGGCTGCTAGGCTTTTTTTTCTTCTCTTAAGGCAGTCGAGGGGTTTATCTTTATCGTATAAGCACGCCGCGCTTCGAGCACATTGATCTGCTCCTCTAACAGTTTTTTCATGCCCGCCATAATGTCTTCCTGCCGCTGGTATGGCTCTTGACGTGTCTCTTCCATTATCCGATTAAAGTTGCTCACTATTGTCTTTGCCAGCTCAGATAGCCTTCCGATATTTCGTGCTGGAGTTGTTTGAAATGTGGAAAGGAACTTAGCCTCTTCTTCTTGTTTGATACCCTCTGCCTGTGCTTCTTTTGTCCGAAGCTCGTCTTCTTGCGTCGGATAATAAGACATCGCTCAAAGGTAGGTTAGTATTGCGTTTAACGGTATACGAAGATAATTCTATTGATTCTAGAGGAAGAGCAGATCGCTCCGCATTCTTACCTTTGCTACAGGTGCAATAAGTGATTTTATTTGCGCGCAGCAGTGAAGGAATCTGACACCCTTGTGTGTTGTCTTGTAAACGAGGTTGTCGTCTGAGTCTTTTTCTGCATTCAAGAGCCGATGTGATAGTAATGTATTGAAGTAATAGTTCATCTGCTCAGAGCTTAAGTTTGCATGCGACATAATATGCGTCTTTTTGACTCCACCTGTTGCAGACACCAGTATATCATATATTATGTCAAGTTTGCTTCGGTTCTTGATCTTATCTTGTTCCTGCAATGCAAGTAACCAGTACTTTAGCCGAACGTTTATGAACGCTGCGGTAAAACGTTCAGTATTCAGGTTACAGTTTGATATTATTTTGGCGAATTTTATGATAATTACATTACATACATTATTCGTGCATATATTAGATTATTATAACCTGATTATTTGAAAACCTTATATTGTAAACTTA
>DATFBV010000010.1:0-15958 GCA_035253605.1 Nitrososphaera sp. | reverse complement strand
GCTTCAGCATAGAGGTGCCACAGGGGTGGATAATTCATGATGTGGATAATACTAATACAGGTTCTTCTACCTTATCACAAGAGACAACACAGGGATATGGAATACTAGCACAACTCTGTCCAGAGGAAGAAGAACAACAACGAGAACAAGGAGCACAGCTTCCTAACGCTAGCGCCGTGGGTGATATAGTCAGTTGTGAAGGATCTGAAAATTATGTCATACACATTCTACGATATCACGACTTGGACACTAGGCTTCAGACAGCTAATAATGTCACTACCAGCGGCATCAACAACAGCGCCATAACAAATGACAATGTTCTATCATACCACCTACAGAAGCTTCGGGAAGTTGGTTATCGTGATATCAAGATTTTAAATAGTGCAGAGACAAGAGTCAACCTTACAAACCCACAGACAAACCAAACAATAGCAACAGTACCAGCGAAGTTTGTAGAAATGGCATACAGCACTGCTATTGCTCTTAATGAAACAAGAAGTGGATATCTTATTTCAACTGCTACGAATGCGACAGCCCCTAGCCTAGGAACGACAAAGGGGTATAGTGTCTTTTATGAAGGCAGTTCTTTTTCTGAGGCAGAGCCAACAATAAGATTTGGCAGTTTACGACAACTACCACCAGCAGCTAAGCAGGTATTTGATTCGTTTGAGTTAATAGCAGCACCGGAAGTGGCACAAGCATTAGCACAACAAACAGCAGAGGTAGCCGAACATGCTGAAGGTGAAGAGAATGATAGAGATGATGTAAATGATTTACTACTTTTTTGGAATGTTTCTTAAATATAATTATTCTTTGCTCAGTTTTCCATAAACCCGACAGTGCTATTGAAGATAGAGAGCCAGGTTGCTATTCTCTTTTTCGCATGCCATGTTATTTAGGGGACTCGATGCTGCTATTATTACGCCCATTAACATTACCACTGCTATATGCTGTTTTGTAATCTTGAAAATATACTTCTTTGATGATTTCTGCCAATGCCTGAAGCTTCTCTTTGTCATTAAGCTCATTCCGCCGCCGGGGTTCTATGCCCAATGATTTTAGTTCATTTTGCCAATACTCTTTATTGTCGGGACGCTCCTTCTTGAATGCTTCAGCTATGGGTGTCATAAAGACTAGTGCGTTTTATGCAGGACAGAAATTTAAGAAAATTAGAAAAGATAGCCGGGTATAAAATTCATGTAAGAATGAGTTAGTTCTCTATCCAGATACATCGTATGAAAGCAGCTATGAGATTCTTACACTCAAAGTAAGCCGCGTAAACAAGAATCATTAAGATATTTGGCTACTTTATAAATACGATAATTAATTTATGTTTCTCCGATGTGTACAAAAAATGCACCCTGATGACCTAAAAGTAATGTGGATTTGTTATGAATGTAAAAGGATATTTCTTTTTCACAGTGATGTTAGTGATCATGAGGATTCAACAAGCCATAAGTTGATTGAAAAAGTCATGATGGTTTCACCTACAGAAACCTTCACGCAATCATAATGTCACCTGCATAATCATGTGATGACTCCTCTTCTGCAGCTCCTTTGTAACCTAGTACAATATAGGCTCAAGTACTTCGGTCTCTTCGGTAACTAACCTTTGCGTATCTCGAATGTCTATTGCTTCTTTCTTTTGTCTTCCTTCTTAAAACCTGTTCAATTCATCCTAATCCTAAGCACATTTGAAGGGTCTTGATGTGCAATTTGAAATGCTCGTTTACAGGTGGACTATTATGATGTTGTTCATTAATCATTCTTTGACCTGCCTCTGTCGATCTTTGTAAGGCCGTTCTGTTGAATCATAGATGGAATAGATCATATGGTGAGAGCAGCGCAATGTACAATTGATGATGATGACGACTATTACCCAGGTGAAACTTTTAACATGGAGAGAGCATAGTAAAAAAGAAGAAAACAATCTAGCCAAAGAGGCTAGAAAGCCTGATTGCCATCGAATACCGCCTATATGGGTTGCTACTAAATTCGGAGCAAGTCATTTGGCTGAATGAAATCAAAACAGGCATATTTCTTCAGAAACAAGGATATGCTATAGCGACACAATAGATAAACTAACTTTGCTGTATGTCGTAATAGCTACTATTTTTATTATAATAAGCACTAGGGGTGGGGACACCAACAGTACTTTCATGACGACAATAAATCTGATTTAACTTCATTCTTTCCTGAACGGCTTTATCCAGTTCTCTTTTGATTGTAACGATTTGTGTCATCATACTTTCAGCTTTGCGTTCTGCCATCAAGAAGAGCAGATTTTGCTTTAGAATTTCTATGTGCTCCTCCAGGGCTTTTACCGCCTCCCGAAACTCCAAAGTCATGCTCTTTTACTGCGATAACTCTGGATTTATTAATGTATGTATGATGCGAGTGTTTTGTCTCTGGTATATTATTGGAAAAAGTACTCGGTATATGTATCTCCCTTCAGTGATTGGCGATGTTAAGCCCTGAATGCTAACTGTAGTATCACCCCGGTCTAGGGGTGGCTATTGGTCCTCTTACTACGGATGATGATGTTCTGACTGTTCTTCCTCTTCTTCTTCCCTTTTTCTTTTTATTAGTCCTGCTACTAATCTTCATTCTTGATCAATCTCGGCGCAATGTGGCTATTTTCCTCATCATCCCTGCCGTCTAAAACTTTTGTCTGCTTTGCCGCATTCTCTTGCAGTTTCCTTTAGCAATAATTTCTTCTCTTGTCTATCACTCTAGCTCTTTACGGCTTCTTTATCTCTGGATGCGTTACATATTTCCAAAAATGTGTATCGCATATAGGAAGAGATACAAGTTTGCGTGCATGCTTTGGAATGTCTCTTTTGATTGATAGAAACTTCAAGTCATCCATGGTTATGATGTCTGTTGCCTGTTTGTCACAGAATGCGCATGTTTTGTTTATTAAGATATAATTATCCGGTCCCTTAGCGGTTGCTTTAGCAGCCATTGCCACCACCCCATTGAGATAGAGAGTAGGTTATGCTTTAAACTTTTCTTTCCGGGTAATTTCATTCCGAAAAATGATAAGGGACAAAGAAAGAGAATAAAAGGCAGCCTTTGCTAGGCCTATACTGGCCTCTATCCTACAAGATATCTACGGCTTTGCAATTGACTAGTACCATAGTGGTCGCAGGCTCAAATGGTGCGGTCTCTACTATCCTCACCGAACAAGGTATAGATTAGCTGGATGTTCAAGAATATCTTTCGATGAACTGCAACAGCAGAAACACCGCTGTAAAAATTAGGATGGGTTATGCAAAGTAATTTCGTAGTGTACTGACAAATGGAGACCCTAAGGAACTGCTTGGAAGGGGAACGTAATGTAACTATTGAAGAACTTCAAGAGTTGATAGACGAAGGCGCAGATTTCTCTATCCCTGCAGAAAATGAAGTCTGCGTAATAATAGCCCCCATACCATAGAACGGCCTCTAAACACTAACTCAACAATAGAGATAGAGGAATTCGTAATATCTCCTCCTCTCTTTCACTTCTTAATTTTTATTTTTCCTTCAATCTAAGATCCAGCATCAAATCCGTGCCCATCCCTTAATAAACGAGATTGGTATCCCTCTCTTGAATAACGTAATGCAATTAGGTAATAATTGTGTGTTCTTACTGAGTATTGGTGAAGTATGATTAGAATCCCTTATAATGGATAAATTCAGAGTATTTATACACCCAATTGGGCTCAAAAACTACGCCTATGATCCTAGTGACGGTCCCTCTTCTATGTGTTATTATTCCTGCTGCAGCAGGAGTGGTTCCATTAATAATTGCACAAGAAGAGGAGACCTCATTAGGTGATCTCGTTTGGAATTCCGCTTGAATGACCATCTTATTTACCCTAGTTTTTCTCCACATAAAAATACCTAGGATTACTAGCCAAGGATAGAAAATGAATGTCGAGAGATCTGCCACAAAGTCTCGAGCTGGGGAGAATCCTACGTAGGCTAAGAGCATGCTAAAAAGATTAGAACGGTAGCTACGTATAACAACAAAAATCTGAAAGAGAAGAAAGAAAAAAGAAAGAAAAGTATAGTTGTTGTTATTATGTTATTGTATTATTCTTCTTCTTCGTCTTGTATTACCTCATCGATTTCTGGGACAAGTGGGGGCAAGATCTCACATCCGCCCAGTTCCTCTAATGCTTGTGTAGTGATTCCAGCTTCACATAATGCCTGGTGGAATCGAATATCTTCCTCGCTTGCGGCTTCGCCTTCTTCAGGTGGGAAACGTTCGTGTACTGCTTCGTCTGCTATCTCTATTCCCTCTCCCCCCAATTCCGCCTCTTCCTCCTCTTCCGTCTGTGCAAAAGCTGTTGCTGTTGTTCCTATGGTTGCTAGAGCCAAGATGAACATCGTAGCGAATTTTACGTTCGGATTCATGATCGCTGTTAATTAACAACCATTCAAATAATTATTTAATTTGAAACAGAAATCATAAAGGACTAATCAGAAAACTAATCTAAAAAATGAGCTCTCTCCCCGACAGGGTCTATATGTCGCTGCGTTCCCAGATAGAGAGAACTACTCGCTCTTCTTTGTTTTGGAATAATGTCATAACAGTCTGAAGAAAAGAAAAATGAAAGAAAAGAGATTTTTTGTTAGTTATCTTTTGCTGCTATTACTGTTTTTCCTGCTCACTAAATACAATGCCACATTTAGCATTTCAATTTCTATAACTAACATTTGTGTGTCTTCTATATTTCCAGCTTCTTCCTTTTATCTTTGCTTTACCTTCAAAAGCCGCCTTAACTTATCTGCATCTCGGTGCATTTTGAAGAGTCTGTTTATTTCTAATTCTAAAAATGTCTTTTCACAGCTGAATCAATTCTCTATCCTTCATTTGCTTTAACTGTTATATGTTCTTATTAGATACTAACATATTCTAGCGTTAATAATTAGTATCTCGTAATCCGACCTTCATTTGTCAGAGCTCTTTGCCTTCTAGACCGTGGCATTGTGCGAAGGAGGCGTTTGCAAAACCTCGAAGGGCAATATGGAGCTGTGTGTAAATATTCTTCTGGTTTCCACCATGCCGCACAGGCAGTACAGAAGCGCTGACCTTCCCTGTATCGAGGGCGGACATTGTGGTGATAAGAAGAAGTTGAAGACGAAGAATTATCAGAATCAGTATCAGTAGTTAGCGCTGTCATTTTCTTCTTCCTCTCTACTACTGCACTAGTGATGAGCGAATGTGTTACCAATGTCTCCACTTTCTATCAAAGTTTCACGCATGCGGTGAAAGCATGAAGTACATAACGAATAGGAATAGACGGTTTCTAACGCACCAGCTTTATCCTTATCTTGGTTGTCAAAGACCCTTATAGTTGCAAGGCCCGCATCTGCGGCTTCCTGAGAAGAGGATGCTGCTATCACAACGCAGTGATGGCGACGTAACACTAGAGGCATTAATTGTGATATCATGGTGCATTTTGAACAATATTATCCTTTATAAGAGATTCTTTAGATTTTTTCCCATATTTGGTATTGAAGAGACTTTGTACACTTATATCAATATATTCCAAGAGACAAAATAATAATAAGAAAAGAAGCACATAACGTAGATGTTGTCTGATAGCCTATTTTCTTCTGCTTCAATATTCTTTGGAGTCAAGCTCGGTAGAAAAGAGTCTTTCAAATGAGTGTTGAGCTGCATCTGGGTTTGTCCATTTCAAGTTATAGCGCTGTTTAATGGCTAGCCATTTATCATAACAACCAAGATACTTTGATAGTGCAGTGAGTGACTTCATGACATTAAGCCTTGTTTGTGGTGAAGTTGCAACAGGTCGGACGCTATAATACCGCCGTCCGATGTCAAGATAGAAGCATAACGTTTAGCATAACACATTCTAACCTTGACGGTACTAGGTCTGTATGTCTTGAGCAGGTAGGCTCTAAAGTCCAACCAATTAATAATCCTCGATTGTTCGTCTAGTTGCCTTGGTAGCTCAGCCTGGTTATAATAAATATAAGATAAGCCTTGGACGGGATTCGAACCCGTGACCTCTACCTCTTTGTATGGATATCGGCGGTTAAAGTCCTCCGACGCCTTACCAAGGTAACGCTCTACCAGGCTGAGCTACCAAGGCAACTAGACGAACAATCGAGTCAATAAACCATATAATAATTATTGGGAGCTGCTTAGATCAAGATTTAATTATGTATGCCTATTAACGCAATCCAGGCCTGCGGGGGTTGTAGAGCCTGGCCAAATAGGCTAACAAGATTGGAGACGCGGGACTTAAGATCACATAATGGGTTATCCCGTCCCTCAGGGGTCCGTGGGTTCAAATCCCACCCCCCGCACTTCCACCACTACCTCCTCCTCCTCAATCGTATCTGCAGGCAACTGGACGCATATAAGAGGGACACAGCTTATAAATACCAAAATCTTTTTTCCTTTGTGTCGAAACTACTCTATCAAGAGTCTGCGGATCAACTGTTATCTGAATTTACGCAGGTCAGAAAAAAGACTATACAACTTTTCAAACCGTTAAGGATAGAGGATGCAGTAATGCAGTCTGACTCTTTTGGCAGCCCCCCCAATTGGCATCTTGCACATGTCACATGGTTCTTTCAAAAGATCTTGGAAAAGCATGGAGCCACGCTGGAGCCAGAAAGAAATGGTAGCAGTGGTTTTAATCTAGAATATCTCAATTCATACTATCAGCAATTTGGGAAAATTTTGCCGAAGCAAGAGAGAGGCAAATTCCCGCGACCTACTGTAAAGCAGACTCTAGATTACAGGTCATTTATAGACAAAAAGGTAACCAAATTTTTGAAAGAGAGCTGGTCAACAACAACAGCGACAATAACATCTTCCAAAAACGCAAACGCAATGACCCATGAGCTGCAGTACGACATTATGCTCGGTATGCAACATGAGATGCAGCATCAAGAGCTCATGGTATATGATTTTCAACATTTTTTTGAGCGCTTCCCGGACCCCTTTGACAACTACGAGCCACTAATCATGAATGAGCTGCCAGGGGAATCACAAATACAAAGAATATCTTCAAAGATGGTAGATGTCCCCGGAGGGATTTTTGAGGTGGGATACAACGGCAATGCCTTTTGCTACGATAATGAGCTGCCAGAGCACAAAGTCTACTTGCAACCCTTTAAAATGGACGTAGTCCCTGTGACCAACGGCGAATATATGAAATTCATAGAGGAGGGCGGCTATGAGGATTACAGATACTGGCTAGCCGATGGATGGGAACTGGTGAAGGAGCAGCAATGGAAGGCACCGCTATATTGGGTGAAAGAAGAAGGTAACGTTTGGAAAAAGAAAGATTTTCGTGGGCTGCGCAGAATTGACCCTGACGAGCCGGTCATCAATGTTAGTTACTATGAAGCAGATGCATATGCCCGCTGGGCAGGTAAAAGACTTCCAACGGAATCAGAATGGGAAAAAGCCGCAAGCTGGAATGATGAATTGCAGAGAAAAACGCTATACCCATGGGGTGATCATAAACCAACACCTAAACACGCCAATCTCCTTGAATCCTACCTATGGGCTCCATCCAAAGTGGGGGCTTATCCTGAGGGCAAGAGCTATTATGGTTGCCACCAGATGATAGGGGATGTTTGGGAATGGACATCATCAGAATATGTACTGTATCCAGGCTTTAGGTCAAAATTTTCTGAATACACTGACAAGTGGACGATAAACCAAAAAGTGCTGCGGGGAGGCTGCTTTGCAACACCGATAGCGCAAATACGCAACACATATAGAAATTATTTCAAGCCACATGAAAGAATACTGTTTGCAGGTTTCCGTTGCGCCAGAGACATTGTTTAAGATGGCGAAAAGAGAGCCAGATCAAACCATCTTTTTTTGTCTGTAAAGTTCTTCTCTACCTTAAAGCCGCAATCCTCAGCAAGAGCAGCAATTTGACTTAAACTGTATTTGTAAGAATTTTCTGTGTGGATACTCTCACCTCTTCGGAGAGCAAAAGTTTTGCCTAAGGCGCCTATATAGAGCTCCTGATCTGTTTTTGAAACTAGATGCATTTCTATCCTATGTCGCTCACGGCTGTAGAATGCACAATGTTCAAATTTTCCAAGCTCGAAATTTCCACCAAGTTCCCTATTTATCCTTGCCAGCAAGTTCAAATTGAATTTGGCCGTCATTCCTGCGTTGTCATTATAGGCTGCGTTTAACACTGACTCGTCCTTTTGCAAGTCAAAGCCGATAAGCAGAAAATCGTTTGTATGAAGTTTTTCTCTTAATGATCGAAGTAAAGATTGTGCCTCTATAAGTTCAAAATTGCCAATGCTTGAGCCCAGAAAAAGCACGAGCTTTGTGTAAGGAATGTTCTTGTTGTTTTTCCCAATAACCATGCATTCAGCAACTGCTCTATCTATACCCGTCTCATAATCCGACCTAATTCCAATGATGCTGGTATTTGGGAATTGTGATTTCAATTTTCTCTCACTCTCTATCAATACGCTGCTTGATATATCAATTGGAAAGTAGTAGATTGTTTTCTTCCGTGATGATAGGTGGCTGAGCAGAATAGCTGTCTTGGAACTACTTCCACTTCCAAGCTCTATTATCTTGATATGGCTGCCCATCAATTTTGAAATTACCGGCGCATATTTGTAAAGTATTGATGTCTCCGTCCTTGTAAGATAGTACTCCGGCTGAAGGCATATCTGCTCAAAGAGTTCCGAGCCTACCTTATCGTACAAATACTTGGGACTGAGGTACTTGTTATTGCTTGCTAGGCATCTTGCAACATCAATTACAAACTCTTCAAACTCTGTATCTTTTTTTGTTGAAGCGTCATTTTTTGCTATCTCTCTATACCCCTTATCCATAAGATTTGTGAACATAGCACCATCTCCATGTCTTGTTGGGCAAGGCGGCCATAACAGGATGAGATGTATCCATAAAATGCCGGGTCGCATGTCTTCCAGGCGAAGAATCACAGCAACCAACATGCCCACACGACAGGCACAGTCGCAGCGCAACCCAGCTGGTCCCCTCTTTTGTGCATTCTTCACACTCCTCAAATGTGGATGAAATGTTCTCAGGGGCTTGAGCTAGATGATCGCATGGCTTATGCTTACTCACTTTGGTTAAGTCAGGGTCTCTTCCTACTTATCTCTTACTCAACGGTTTTAGATAAAATGCACTAGCCTTCAGGGCTGTCTTTGTAAGTAACGGAACTCCCTTTTTCTATTATACTTTTCATGATCCATTATTTGATTTCTACAAACCTCAGATGGAATTTTCAAGAAAAGGCATTTGAATTCGCTGGCTACATTTAATGTGCGCGAAAAGAGTCTATGCAATCAATGTACGACAGACCATGCCTATTATAACAGACAAGTCTTTTTTGCAACCCTGGCCTTATTGCGCGCCACAAAAATATTCGCTAACCTATGGGTTAGCTTATCCTGCATAGATTCTTTTCCTTATGGTCCTGAAAATGCATTTGACAAAAGTCATTGTCACAGTCGTAGCAATGCCAACCGGAAATAGTGTAACAGACTACACACTTGCCTATCGGTTTGTTGTAATCATAGTTTTTTCTTTGTTTGGTAGGAGATGTTTTTTGTTGCTTTGGCTGTGCCTTCATATATCATATGCCTCAGAGGCCTAGAGAACTATCAGGATACTGCATTTACTTCACAGTCCTCAAAAATTATAACCATCGTCAACGCTGTAACCCAACGAGTTCAATTAACAATCCTATTATTTAAGCATTGACCGGCCATCTGAACATTAATACGTTTCAGATACTCTATCAGTCCCAATGCCTGTACCCAAGGGCAAGACTCTCATTGAAGTAACTGTAGTTGGGCCTGATAGGAAAGGCGTAGTAGCCGATATTACCAACTTTATCTTCAAAAGCGGAGGCAATATAGAAAAGATAAACCAGAACGTGCTCCGCGGCCTCTTTGGTATGCAATTTGAAGCATCATTTACAGAGCAAATCAGCAGGAAGCAGCTTGACCTTGGTCTAAAACAGCTTGCCAAAAAGCTCTCAATGGAAATAAAAATTCATTATCAAGAGCCTAACCGACTTCAAAATGTTGCAATATTTGTAAGCAAGGAACCTCAATGTCTTGTGAGACTACTGCAAGCTAATAAAAGGGGCCAAATAAGAGCCAAAATCTCAGTTATCATTGGAAGTGACTCAACCCTCAAGTCACTTGCAGATGACGTCGGAATACCCTTTCACGCAGTCGTTCATAAAGATCAGGAAGAGGCTGAAAACAGAATCCTGCAACTAATCGAAGACTACAACGTTGATCTAATAGTGCTCGCAAGATATATGCGCATACTGACACCAAACTTTGTTTGGCGTTATCCGAACAGGATAATCAATATACATCCGTCACTTTTACCTGCATTTCCTGGGGCGTATGCATATGTTCAAGCATATGAGCGTGGTGCCAAGATAATAGGGTGCACCGCGCACTTTGTAACTGAAGAGCTTGACCAAGGTCCAATAATCCATCAGGAATCGTTCAAGGTATTGACTTCTGATACACTTGACACCATCAAGAAAAAAGGTCAAGAACTTGAAGCGGCAACACTTCTTGAGGGAGTCAGGCTGTACCTTGAAAGCAAACTTGAAGTGTATTGGGGGAAGGTCTACGTCAAAGAAGATAAAGGAAATAAATTAATTAGCAACAGAAAAACAAAAAGTAGTTAACGGGCAGAAGCTTGCTTATCATAGAATGTCAGCACCGGTATTTGGTATGACTGACTATGATTTTAGAATCACACTCAAAAAAATCAAGCGAGCGATAATACCAGTAGGCTCCCTAGAACAGCATGGTGCTCATTTGCCAGTATCGACTGATTCTCTTATCGCAGAATACATCGCAAGGGCCCTAGCAGAAAAAATTGGCGCTTTTGTACTGCCCGTGATTTCATACGGTGTATCATTTGAGCATAAACCAATGTTCAATGTTTCGATTCGCCACTCAACATTGTCTACAATGTTATGCGATACATGCATTTCACTTGCAGAAAACAAGATAAAGGAAATCATTATCCTAAATGGCCATCATGGTAATACAGGCGCGGTCCAGTACATTCCTCAGGAAATACAGAGCAAGATACCTGCTACAGGTGTCAATATTCACATCCTGCATTACTGGCACATGATGAAGCCGGATTTTGACCATGCAGGTGAAGTTGAAACGTCGCTTGTTTTAGCAATTGCACCTGAGCTTGTTCATATGGATCGAGCCAGACCGAATTCTAAAAATCTATTCAAGTCAAGGGTCGCTTACAGCAGCCTCACGAACACCCCAGGGTCTTTTCCCAAGATTACAGGCAATGGTGTTTGGGGAGACCCGATGAGGGCTTCTACTTCAAAGGGCGACAAACTCATAAAAGAAATTATTGCAAACCTGACTAAGACAATAGCTGAGCTTAGCTGAGAAATACATAATGATTATTATGTATTTAATCCGTACTCTAGAAAAAAGCAAAATCTTCTGCGAAGACTCTATACAAAGATATTCAGTTTTACCTTTCATAGGTACAAACGAGCTCCCTAGTCTACATTGTTGAATCTTTGAAGGTGGGATGTTGATAAAAAGCCATTGTATTAGTATCATCATTGCCGATACTACAACGTCTGGAAAAAATGGGCAAGGTAGCATATCGTGATGCTAGCACGTGCTATCTTTGTAGCAGGTGTCTCGTGCTAGTATCTCATTTATTATGTATGACGCTGTAAGAATAAGTAACTAGCTTATATAATATAATATGAGATAACGGGTATATAGGAATTCGCGATATCTGTGGTTTGCCTAGCAGAATATCTTAAAATTACTCCTAAGCGCTCATCTTTGGGTACTAACCTAAGGTGAGATGTGATCTATGTCAATACAACAGCAACAACAGCCTATGCCCATAGTCCTTTTAAAGGAGGGCACAACTGAAACAAAGGGTAACCAAGCACAGAGAAACAACATTACTGCAGCAAAGACAATAGCTGAAATTGTTCGCACAAGCCTTGGTCCCAGAGGAATGGACAAGATGCTTGTAAACAACCTAGGTGACGTAACCATAACAAATGACGGTGCTACAATTCTCAAAGAGATAGATGTTCAGCATCCAGCAGCCAAGATGATGGTAGAGATTAGCAAGGCTACAGACAATGAGGTGGGAGATGGCACTACATCAACAGTTGTTCTAGCAGGATCTCTGTTGTCCAAGGCCGAGGAACTGATAGCAAAGGATGTTCATCCTACTGTCATAGTGGACGGTTATAGAATGGCATCTGACAAAGCTATTGAAATGTTAAAGAATGCATCAACAAAAGTTGATCCGACAGACAGGCAAATACTTGGCAAAATAGCGCGTACAAGTATGGCTTCCAAGCTTGTCTCCGTAAACGCAGAACCTCTGTCCAAGATAGTGGTTGATGCAGTCATAGCTGTAGCAGAAAAGGCTAGCGATAATAATAATAACCTAAGAGTAGACGCTGATAGCATAAAGGTTGAAAAGAAGGCAGGAGGATCCATAGAAGATACCAAGCTCATTCAGGGCATTGTACTTGACAAAGAAGTTGTACATGGAGCTATGCCAAAGCGTATTGAGGATGCAAAGATAGCGTTACTCAATGCTGCATTAGAAATTGAAAAGACCGAAATGAGCGCGGAGATTCGCATCTCTGACCCACAGCAGATGCAGATGTTTTTGGAAGAGGAGAACCGTATGCTCAAATCTATGGTAGATAAAATAACCACTTCGGGGGCAAACGTACTTCTCTGTCAGAAGGGAATTGATGATTTAGCACAGCATTATCTTGCAAAAGAGGGGATACTAGCTGTTAGAAGAGTAAAGGAAAGCGACATGAATAATCTTGCAAAGGCGACTGAAGGTAGAGTGCTATCTAACATAGACGAACTTTCCGAGGCTGACCTGGGTTATGCCAAAGTAGTGGAAGAGCGCAAAGTAGAGACTGACAAATGGGTTTTTGTTGAAGGATGTAAGAATCCCAAGGCTGTATCCATTTTAGTAAGGGGTGGATCTCAACGGGTTGTTGATGAGGCTGAAAGATCAGTCCATGATGCTATAATGGCAGCCAAAGACGTAGTAGAGTACCCCTACATTACTGTAGGTGCAGGAGCGCCAGAAGTTTACATATCACAAAAAATCAGAGAGTGGTCAGCTTCACTTTCAGGAAGATCTCAGCTAGCAGCAGAAAGATTCGCTGATAGCGTAGAAGAAATTGCAATAGCTCTAGCAGAAAATGCAGGAATGGATCCCCTGGACACTCAAACTCAGCTCAGAGCTAAAGCAGCGCTATCCAAGCCCAAATATGGTGTAGACGTAATTAACGGCAAGGTCGCAGATATGGCTGCAAAAGATATTTACGAACCACTAAAGGTAAAAGAACAAGTAATCAGTGCAGCTACAGAGGCATCATCGATGATCTTGAGGATAGATGACGTAATTGCGGCATCTAAGTCTAAGGAGAGTGGTCCTCCACCTGGGGGCGGCATGGGTGGCATGGGTGGCCCAAATCCCTACATGGACATGTAATCAAAGAAAACATATATTCTGTATTTTCCTTTATTTCTTTTTGTTCGCTCCTTGTGAAATACTCTCTGAGTAATTCAAACAGTATCATGCAAGAGAAAATGAATTTTTAATGTGATGTATTGCAACCTTTCATTTGATGCGTTTTTATGACTTGCTTAGACATCGTCACAAGTATGTCACATTCTGGGGCTTGGTCTTGCTAGTGATGAAGATGCATATAGGTCTCCTTAGGAGTTTGGAGTATAATTATGGTTTACCTTGTAAATGAATATTCCAAACAGAATTCCTTCTTCGTTCTCAAAGCTTGGAGAGGCATATACAAGGTGTAGTGGCTGATCATTTCCTCCGTCTGCTGGATACTTTACATTTTGTGCATACAGTCCAACGAGTCCAGGCTGCCATGTCTCCTGTACTTCTGCTGGACCTTGCTCACCAAACCTTGCATAATACAGAGGTTCAACTGGGAAGAGTTTGCCAATGAGTGTGTCATTCCAGAATTGTGGTTTAGGTGTGAATCCATCACTCTCAACGTAGTCTGACTCATCAAACCCTCCAATCCTCATGAACCATTGCTTTTTGCTTTCGTCTCCGCCCTGGCCTAATGTGTATATTGGGATTCTTTCATTATTAGCACCTGCAGAAGCATCTGTTCCGGTAGCATTGAGTTGGCCATAGAACCGTACTTGTCCAACCGCATATACCAAGATATAGTCAGCTTTCAAGTCTTGAGCTATCTTTATTCCTGATTCTTCATCGGAAATGAACATCTTTGCTAGTGATTGAATGCGAGTATGATTGAGGGTTGCGTTGTCTGCAAGACTGGGCCTATTTCCAAGAGTAGTTATCCAATAGCCGTAGTCCCACCATGACGCAACCACGGCATCAGGCTCAGTATTCTTTGAAAGCCAGTCCATGGCATTTATCCAATCGTCAGTCTGAAGTCTGAAGCCCGTTCCACCATTTGCGATCGCCGTTGGTATATCTGCAGAGCTAACCCAATTGGAGTTAGAAGGATAGAATAATGGAATTGAAAGCATCATTATTATGACGATAACATAGCTTATCTTTACTACCTGTCCGGCGGTAGAATGTCCCCTGCTTGCAAATTCCATCCTTCTCCTTTCTTCCCTTGTAGCTGCTGTTAATCTTGTAGGTCCTGTTGCAGGGGTTGCGGTCGCTTCTCTATAAGCCAGGAGACTACGAGTCACTTCATATAATCCAATTCCTGCAAGGACGATTATGCCAACCGATGCAAATACTAGCAGTCTCGCGAAAGTAGCGCTGACGTACACTCCGGTAATGCCGATCAATAGTGCAAATATCGCTGTATCGTTTCTCCGTCGGAATGCAAGCCATCCACCAAGCCCTGCAAACATCAAGAGCACAGAAAAGTCAACAAAGTAGTCAGCAACAGTCGGTGTAAAATGCTCTGCAACTGATTCAACAAGTGGATCTATGGAACCTATGAACGGGTTGATGGCATTAAGGTACCTAAAGCTAGGAGATACATAGGGCCCAGCCGCAATAAACACGAGGCCTATTGCAACAAATGCAATAAGCATAAAGGCTAGGTTTCTAGTCTGCACCATGGGTCTGCTCCTCTTCTTTACAAAAAAGGCGGCTACCAAAAAGGCAGTACCCGCTATCATAGCTAGGCCAGGTAGCCCTAGTACAAACGATACTCCAGGCCTTGGAAATGCTGCTGCAGTTATAAGCGTAAATACTGTAAATGCAATTGCGACGTACATGGGTATGGTTAAATCCCTTCTAAAGAAGGGAAGTGCAATAAAGAAGAGCGATATCGGGATGCTAAAGTATTGAATGCCGCCCCAAGAGCCATTGGCAAGACCAAGTATCAATCCACCAGCTATTGCCTTTGCAATAGCATACTTGATCTCCCTGTGCTTGATTGCAGAGATGAATAGATATATAGCCACTATTGCAAAGAAGAGGCCTAAGGGCTCTGACTTAAACCATCCAAGGTTGCCTCTCTGAATGATGGCAGGGCTAAATGCCCAAAACAGCGCGGAGAACATTCCAGCAGTTGTTCCTCCAAGCACCCTTACAAGAGCAAATACCGCAACAGCTGTCAGTGCGCCCATAATTGCAGGAAATGCAATGGTAAAGTCCATGAGCGACATGCCTCTTCCAAAGGCTTGATACAGATATGCTGCTGTTATGTGCAGTACTGCTTGTGATGTTCCAGGGACATCCCTACCTTCAGGATACCATGACATTGTATCATGCCATTGCCAGTAAGCGTTTAGGCCATTGTCGACAATAAACTTGGTTGCCCGATAGTCGAAGTACGGATCAAACTCGTTGAGATAGTAGCCATACTTTATCGGGTAAAATCTCATAATAAGGGCAGAACTAAAAGCTAGAGCTAAAACGGCGATCACTAACAGGTGT
>DATFBV010000009.1:0-3383 GCA_035253605.1 Nitrososphaera sp. | reverse complement strand
AGTATGGAATTGCAGTACAGGATTGCACTTACATTTGGGCTATTATTTCCTGCAGGATTTTTGATGGGATTTCAATTCCCTTCTCTTATTAAGATGGCATCATTGATTGGACTCCAAAATGATAAGAATAAAGTGGTATTTCAGTATGATAATTACCGGACTAGTAAGAGCAATAGTACTACTCTACTATGGGGTATCAATATTGTTGCGTCAGTGGTTGGGACAGTTCTAGCAGCTATATTGGCTATGATAATTGGCTTCAATGGAAACTTGCTGATTGGTCTTTGTATGTACCTTGGAGCAGGCATGTGCGCACTACTTTCAATTTACTATATTCTGAAAAATAATAGAACAACAGTATCAATTGATGGAAACTTATAGAAGTTGACTAAATGAAGAGGGGAGAGCGAGCAATACAAGACATAACAGATTCAGATAGCTTGACCAATAGCAATTGGTTAAATAAAAAAATTAATTCATCATATTTGCAAGGTATCACGTGGCAGGAGGAGGAGCAGTAGGAGGTTTTGATAATCTGAAAATGATTCTGCAGCAGGAAATATTAGATCTTCAGCATAATCTACAAGAGAAGAAATACAAAAGTGGTGGTGGCAGCGACGACCCAACAGATCGCCTTCTGTCAAGAATAGCGGATAGAAATGACATTATAAGGATCAACACCCTGCGATGGGTTTTAGAAGTTATTGAAAAGCTGGAGGAGCATAAACGCTAATCCGACGATCATAAGCAGACATATATGGTTCCATCCTTCTCCATTATTGGATAGAGGATCAGGTCACCAGATCTACGCCACTCTGAGCTCTGCTCCATCCAGGTCTTCTCCTTCTTCCATGACTTCATATTTTCTAGCTTTCCAGTGAAAACATTATACTCATACCCGTGCATCCAGCATACTACATTATCACCTTTCAATTCTCCTTTTACAAGTGACGCGCCTCTATGTGGACATGAATTGTTACATGCAAAGAGCCTATCATGTAATCTCCCCAAAAGAACCTCAATATGATCTACTTTAAACATTTTCATTGACCTTTCTTGTATCTCCTCACTTTTGCAGACTGGTCTATATGACACTAAACAAAGGGATAAAAAAGAGATAATAAAAAAGTTAATAATGAAAAAATTGGTTGTTGTCAGAGGTGAACAAGGCTTCCCTGAGAGCCTGTATGTGGCGACTGGCCAGGGAATTTCCTTCTAAAGTGCCCTGAGGGCCTCTTTGACAGGAGCTCTATGAACCAAGCCTCATGTTCGACCTCTTCCTGCATTATTCTTTGTGCAATATCGTACGTCCTTGGGTCTTTTCCAGCTGTCATGTCGCATACTTCGCCCCAAGACCTAATTGCACACTGCTCTGCTTCGAGAAGCACTTTCAGTATCGAATTGATGTCTTCCCAGTTATCAGGCAGATATGCATCTGGACAGCCTGCCTGATCCGCAAATTTCCTGATATCCCTTGGAAGGGAGCCTCCAAGCTCATATAGGCGTGGAACCATTGCCTCAAAATGATTCCTGTCCTCTATTCTGGCATCTTCAACTATCTCCTTTATGCCTTCGCCTTCTAGACCGGTACAGTGCATTCTTAAAATCGTATAGTAATAGTACGTCGTGAATTCTGCGCCCACGCCTGCAGTGATCAATTTTATGAGCTTGTCGATATCGATACCATTTTTCCTCAAAACTTCCAATGCCACGACATTTGGTACAACCCCTTTCGTGCTTTGTGGATTTGACATATAAGCGAGGGCAATATATCGCATAAAAGGATTGGCTTGCTTTGATGATGAGTTTTCTTCTGGATTCAGCTTCTTATTGAAGACATATGGTTTGTGTAGAACAAAAGCCTATTGAATGATATTATAATTCTGATTATAGTTTTCGTCACCTCGCATATATGCCACATTTTGTCAGAGTATTGCGTTAGAAGACGGCATATCCCTTACGGGAAAAGCAACTATTTTAGCCTGATGCTGGCTGCGAAATTTTGTATGTTGATTAGCAGAAATGTGTACAGTGCATTATGACATGGCTGAATCCAGGGTGACGTGAACGCAATGCCCAAATGAGCACATAGAGACGGGCTTTTAGATTATAATACAAATATATTCTTGAAGCTTGACGGTTCTATGCTAACAAGCCTTGTACGGCAGGAGGAAGAGGCATTAAAATGAAAAATCGCAAGCCCGTACTTATCGTCGACGACGGCCCAGACTCCATTAAAGCCATGAATCTTTTGAGGGAAAGAGATGTTGAATTTGTCGAATACGATATCAGAAAGTTTGCAGAGAGCTGCTGCGGTGATTTGCCTACAACAAAGGCACCTTCTGTGTTTGCTCCTGAAGGAGTATTCAGAGGATTACGTGGAGTTGAGGAGTATGTCACTTCATCAACAGCGTCCAAAAAGGCAACCCAAAGCGAATCTGATAGCGCATATTGGTAGCTATAGAAAGTACATCAATAGGGAATGTGGCATTAGATGAGGCTCAGCGTAGCCATCAACAAACACTAACAACATTTCCTTACTCTTTCTTTCGAGATGAAAGTAAAAACTCCATCAGTAGAATAATATAATACATGCCAGCGACAGAGTTCATGCCCGCCAAGAAATGGCTTGAAGACCAAGTATCGCTAGATCCAATAAAGAACCAGACGATCGCAGTTATTGGTTATGGCATTCAGGGGCGCGCTCAGGCGTCTAATATGGTGGATTCAGGACTCAGCGTAATAGTTGGCCTCAGGAAGGGAGGCAAAACATGGAAGCAAGCAGAGGCGGAATCTCACAAGGTTATGGAAGTTGCAGAAGCTGCCAAGTCAGCTGACATCATTCATGTCTTGATTCCAGATATGGAACAGGCTGACACCTACGCAAAAGAAATCGCCGCCCAGGTTACAGAGGGCAAGGCACTTAGCTTTTCTCACGGAGCGGCAATCCACTGGAAGTGGATAGTCCCGCCCAAAAACGTCGATGTAATAATGGTTGCTCCTAAGGGTCCGGGGCAGCGCGTTCGTGAGCTCTACCAAGAAGGATTTGGCACTCCATCACTTGTAGCTGTTTATCAAGATCATACTGGTAAAGCATGGGATAGAGTCCTTGCTATGGCAAAGGCAATAGGAAGCACGCGTCCAGGAGTTCTAGAAACCACGTTCAAAGAAGAGGTAGAGACTGATTGGTTTGGCGAACAGGTTGACCTCTGTGGAGGAGCTCATACAATGATGATGAACGCCTTTGAGACTCTTGTTGAGGCCGGCTACCAGCCAGAAGTTGCGTATTTTGAATGCCTTCATGAATTGAAGTTGATCGTCGACTTGGTGCAAAAGTATGGCATTGCAGGGATGTACAACCGAGTGAGTGAAACTGCAAGGTA
>DATFBV010000008.1:0-35570 GCA_035253605.1 Nitrososphaera sp. | reverse complement strand
ACGCCTGTAAGACCTGCCCTGCCAACAATCTCTGAAAGTGCCCTGACCTCCTGCGCCCTTGAATAAGCATCATAGAGCTGATTGCCAACTTCCATGTGATCTGACCTAGTTTTTCCTTCACCTACTCCATCCTTCATTAGCCTTGAAAGTGACATGAGCACGTTTACTGGAGGGTAAATGCCCTTTCTGAACAGATCACGCCCAAGCACAATTTGGCCCTCAGTGATATATCCTGTCAGATCTGGGATTGGATGCGTGATGTCGTCAGCTGGCATAGACAGAATTGGCACCTGTGTTACACTGCCATTTTTGCCCTTGATCCTCCCTGCGCGCTCGTAGTTGTTTGCAAGGTCTGTGTAGAGGTAGCCAGGATAGCCCTTTCTGCCGGGAACTTCCTCTCTTGCAGCACTAATTTCTCGAAGTGCTTCTGCATAGTTGGTCATGTCTGTGAGTATCGCTAACACATGCATACCTAAGTCAAATGCAAGGTATTCTGCCACCGTCAGCGCCACCCTTGGGGTGATGATCCTTTCAATTGCAGGGTCATCTGCCAAGTTGAGGAATAGCACAGAGCGCCTCAACGCACCTGATTCTTCAAGACTGCGCTTGAAATACTGCGCTTCAGAGTACTGCACGCCAATAGCTGCAAAAACGACAGCAAAGTCCTCTTTTGTGCCAACTACTGACGCCTGACGTGCAATTTGCGCTGCTAGGATGTTGTGTGCCATGCCAGAGCCTGAAAATATTGGAAGCTTTTGGCCTCTTACAAGTGTAAGCATACCGTCAATGACTGATACGCCTGTTTGGATAAACGATGTGGGATACTCTCTTCTTTCTGGATTCATAGGTTCGCCGTTGACATCGACGAACCTGTCTGCAATTGGATCAGGGAGGCCGTCGTTTGGCTTTCCAAGGCCATCAAACACTCTTCCCAGAAGTTCCTGTGAAACCGGCATTTCCATAGTTTTGCCAATAAATTTCGCTTTTGTACCTGTAATTGTAAGACCTGTAGTTCCCTCAAACACCTGAACTATGGCCTTACCAAAGCCCACTTCGAGCACTCTCCCGAGCCTGTGTTCGCCATCTACTGTCTCGATTTCGACCAGCTCATTAAATGATACCTTGGTGACGCCGTCAATTATCATCAGCGGTCCCTTGAGCTCGGCTACCTTTGTGTATTCTACTCCATAAGACGTAGCCGTCATCTCAGGCAACTACCTCCGCCTCTTTCTTCTCTGTCATTGCTGTTGCACCCTCTCCTCTTACAGCTGCAGCTTTGTGAAATTGTTCGTTTATCTGTCTGTCTAGTTCCTCAAATTTGTTAAGCTGATCTTCTGGTATCTCAAATTTTGATTTAAGCAAAGCTGGTATTATCGGCATTGCCCTAATATCTGAAAGCGGAATGCCTGCTTTCAGTGCCTTTTGTGCCTCCCTGTAGAACTTGACCATCAATCCCACCATTTTGACTTGCTTTTGAGGGCTGCAGTATGTGTCTATCTTGTCAAAAGAGTTCTGCTGCAAAATGCCGATCTTGACCATGCGCGCGACTTCAAGCACCAGCTTTTCTTCGTCTGGTAGCGCCTCAGGGCCAAGCAGCCTGACTATTTCTTTGAGAGTATCTTCTCTTTGAAGTACATGGTACGACTCTGCCCTGAGATCATACCATTCACCTGTCACATTCTCCTTCCACCACTTGCTCACGTCCTCAAGATAGCCCGAATATGATTGCATCCAGTTGATCGACGGGTAGTGCCTTGAATATGCAAGCCTTGTATCAAGCGCCCAAAAGGTCTTGATGAACCTGATAGTGTGTGTCGTCACCGGCTCAGTAAAATCTGCTCCTGATGGCGAAACGGCGCCTACTAGAGTGACAGACCCGGCTCTCTCAGGGGAGCCAAGCGCTCTCACCCTGCCTGCTCTTTCGTAAAATTCTGCAAGCCTTGAAGCTAGGTATGATGGGTAGCCTTCCTCTGCAGGCATCTCTTCAAGGCGTCCCGACATTTCCCGGAGTGCCTCAGCCCATCGACTCGTTGAGTCAGCTACAAGCACAACATCGTAACCCATATCGCGGTAGTATTCTGCTATTGTCACGCCTGTATAGATCGATGCTTCCCTTGCAGCCACAGGCATATTGCTTGTGTTTGCTACAAGCACAGTCCTCTCCATAAGTGGCCGGCCAGATCGGGGGTCAATAAGATGCGGGAACTCGACAAGCACTTCAGTCATTTCATTGCCGCGTTCGCCGCACCCAATGTATACGACCACCTTAGAATCTGCCCATTTGGCTATTTGGTGCAATGTTACCGTCTTGCCTGTGCCAAAGCCACCTGGAATTGCGCCGGTTCCGCCCTTTGCAATAGGGAAGTAGGTGTCAATGACTCGCTGACCTGTCACAAGCGGGACTGTTGGGTCGTAGCGCTCAGCATACGGCCTTGGCCTTCTTACCGGCCACTTGTGATACATTTTTAGATGAACTTTTTCGCTGCCAGCTTTTTCAGTAGTTGCAATTATGTATTCAATATCATAGTCGCCCTCACTTGCAATATCGGTTATCTTGCCGCCAGGATGATTTGGTGGAACTAATATGCGGTGAGTCAAAAGAGGTGTTTCCTCTACTGTTCCCAGGATCGATCCAGGGCCTACTTGATCGTCCTTTTTCAGGCTGGGCTTAAACCTATATTTCTTTTTCATGTCAACTGGGCTTGTCACCACACCTCTACCAATGTAGGCGCCCGATTTGGCTGCAATCTCATCCAAGGGTCTTTGAATACCATCATAGATCTTGCCAATGATTCCCGGGCCAAGTAGCACTGAAAGCGGCTGGCCAGTGCCTGTAACAGGCTCGCCTGGCTTTAAGCCAGATGTTGACTCATATACCTGAATAAATGCGATGTCACCAGTTAATCTGATTACTTCGCCAATGAGTTTTGACTCTCCCACCTCAACAGTTTCGTACATTTTTGCTGAGGACATGCCGTCTGCCCTAACTGCTGGTCCACTAATCCAAACAATTCTTCCTTTTGCTACCAATCTTTATTCCACTCCTCTTAGCATCTGGGCGATGTTTTTCCTTATTAAAGGTTTGAGTCGCTCAATACGGGAATCAAGAGTATTGTCGTATGTCATTGTGCCATCTGCCGATTTTATTCTAATCCCTCCAAGCACATCAATATACTGATCCGACACTCTCGCCGCCTGCTGCTGCATCTTACCGCTGTCCTGTAATTCTGAGACCACTTTTCTTACAAGCTCCCCATCATTTTTGTTGCACTCTATGATAACTGCATTCGATCCTCCAACAGCTGAAACACTTTCTTCAACCATATGACTTAACAACTCCTTGTAGCTATCCGTGCTGCTTGAGGTTTGCAGCTTTTTCTTGGCCTCTTCAAAGGCTTTATTTACAGCATTTTCAATTGTCAGAAGCTCTTGGTTGCGAGCAGCAAGTCCCGCTGATCCAATGATCTGGCGCCTAAGGTTCTCAGCTTGTTTTCTTGCAGCCTCGACTATCCTTGTGCGCTCGGCTTCGAGCTTGCCCCGAGAAGATTCAAGGTTGTCAAGCGACTCTTGGTAAGCAGAATCTATCTGAGAAATCAGTTCAGCTTCCTTTTGAACCAAAACCTTGCCAATCATCTGTTCTAAAGCAGAATTTGAACTCATCTAATTGTGTTCCGTCTTCTCATGGAATTTTAACCTTTTGACGCAGAACTATCTCTATAGGATGAAATGGCAGTCGTGGTACAGTCTCTACCAACAAGTTTGGCATCTAGGTTTCGGACAAGAGCTCTTATTCGCTTAAGATGGCCCCCTTCCCAGTATATCTTGCCGCAGGCAATACATTGAAAAAATTGTTTATGGCATGCTATAACTTTGTCTGGTATAATGACATCATTATTACTATTATTACTATCATTACAGCCATCATCATCATTTTTCACCTGATCCGATGTCCTTTCCTCCAAGTGCCCGTTACATACCGAGCATCGTGAGCCAATACCGTTCATACCAATGGATGTTATTCCATTCTCGGTAAGAATATGTACCAAGTCTTCAAGCTCGCTTGCGCCACCACTACTTACTAGGACGCCGCGTGCGCCAACCTTGACTATTCGCTTGAATAGCTCCTTGTCTGCAGTTAAGATCACTCGATCCTGCTTGATGCCTGTCTTTAAGATTTCGTCGTCATTAGCCTGAGCCATATATAATGTATCAAATCCAAAAATGCGTAGCTTGCGGGCGATGTTTCCCAGCATCGCATCGGCAAGAAAAGCTACACTACGCGCCTCCAGCACTAGACGATTCGCCCCTGCAGACCTCACAAATGAATGTGCCCTCGTCATACTGTAAAAGGTCTGACCACTCGCCGCATTGGTCGCAAAATCCGGATACGTTGCTGGCAGAGCGAGCTATGCCAAGCTCCCCTCTGATGATGGTAGCTTTTTCAGATACTATCTCTACAAGATCAGGAGTTACTGCAATGACGTCTGAAGAGGAAATAATACCGACAAGTCTGTTCTTGTAGACCACACCAAGACGCTTGATGTTATGTTTGCGTAGCAAGCGAGCAGCCTCTGTAATACTCTCCTCACTTTCTATCGTATAGAGCTCCTTCATTACATCCTTTGCCTTTATCTGGCTTGGCTTAGTGTCATTGACTGTGGCCTTAGAAACAATGTCCCAATCAGTGACAATGCCAACTGGCTCATCTTTCTCTATAATGATTATACTTCCAATATTTTCTTCCTTCATCTTTTTTGCAATATCATGGATGGTATCATTAGGAGATGCAGAAACAACCGGGCTGTTCATGATGTCCCTAACAAGCACCCTTGTGGTCATATGTGCATCGGTATGTTCTCTGACTGGCTTCTTTACCACGAAAAAGTATTCGGATTTCTGCCTTTAATTACTTATCTGATATTCACTGGAAAAATGTGGCGTAATATATATAATTATTATATCTAATCATCAGATTCTATCTTTACTCTCTTTTTTCCTTCCCCGCGAACTGCTGTTTCATTATCGAAAGCTTCTCGCGCCTTTCTACATCCTTTGAGATCTCACCACATGATGGTCTCATTAATCTCTACATTTTTTGATGTTTTCACTAACATATTATTTGTCGTCTAATTCTACAGCAACTGATGGCGACGATGGTGATGCCTCTTGCAATAGCTGCTGTTGGCCCCTCGCAGTAAAAGATAACCGGGATTGACCTGTTGGCAATGCTCTTACAAATTCGTCGAGGCTTATGTACTTGATTGATTCTGCAATTTTGATATTGTCACCGGCTATTCTTACAAATTCTGACTTAACCTTCTTTGCAGCATTCATTGGATCCATGCCTCCCTGTAGAAGCACTCCATAAAAGATCGAGCGTTTCTTAATTGCTTCCTCCGGCCCACAGAGAAGGGTTTCTCTGTTATTCAATTGCATGACGCCTATTGCAAGCCTTAGCTCTACTCCCTTGATGTAGTTGCGTTTGCCCTCTATTACAAACGAGCCCTTTGGTAAGAACTGACCTGTTGGCGCTCCCTTTTTGACCTGCTCTGCCATGACCCAGTAAGCATCGGCACTAGAGAGCCCATCCTTCCATGCCCTGCTAAATGAGATGGTAGCCTGCGCGACCTGATGTAAGGATGAATCAATTGTGCCTTCTTGGGTTACTGCAAAAGCCGCAGCATTTTTGATAACAAAAAATGGTGAGCCGTGAACTTCCGCATGAAAAACAATGTCGTGCTCTGTCAAATGCTTACGTATTAATGCAGAATTGGATGATGCATCACGGCCGCCAATTACTAAGAGGCCATCCGTGGTGATAAACCATCGGTAGCGCTCGTACCACTCTCTAGAGATGTGCTCTTTCACTGTGACTTTTTTGTGTATAGCCGCAGTCTCGCTCCTTAATTTTCCAATCTGCTCAAGAATCTTAGCACGAGCCTCTTCTATTGATGTATTGCCCCGCTCCATTTCTTTTGCCCTAGCGAAAAGCATCGAGCTTGCCTTGGCAAGGCTTGGCTGCATCTTAACCTGCTCGCCTGCTATTTCGATGTATTTGATGCCCTTTTCTGTGACTATTGATGCAGAATGCTTTGAAAGCACGTCAGCGATTCCATTACTCCCATGGTAGGAAAGCGCCATCAACTCGCTTGCCAGCTTACGTATAGCAGCCGCTTTTTGCAGTACAGTTTCTTTGGCTTTATTCTGTTCTTCTAGGTCATGCTCAAGTACTGCGATCTGTCTGTCTAGCTCGACTGTCCTGCTGCTGCGTCCTATATCCATGATTTCGCTGCTCAACACTTCATCAACTGCATCCATATATGATGCAACTTTTTTGATGTTGTTCTCATTGATCATCTTTGCAACATTTGATGCTTCTTGTGTTATTATTGGCAGTGCTTCTTGAGGCTTGTCATTTAGCATGATTACAATCGGCTCGTGGTTCTTGCCCCCAGTACTGACCTCATTCGCAATGTTCTTGATAGTATCGTAAATCTTACTTACCTCATCGTCAGATAATTGTGCAGCATGTATGTCGACTTGGACGCCTGCACGATTGATAACCTCTTCAACAAATTTTTTTGGCATAGAGATATTTCGGCCGATCCACCTTAGCACATCGAGGTTCTTAGCTGCATCTCTCAGAGAGCGCATCTGGTCAAGTGTAATATTGAAGACGTCTACGCCTCTTGCTGGAGGATATACATAGCGCAGACCAACATTGAGGGTTCTATGCCTTACGTGTATTGGATTGAGGATTGCAATTATATGCATAATTTCGTTGCAAATTATGATGTTGCCGTCACCAAAGAACTCCCCAACTACTATTCTTACCTTTCCATCTGGGTGTCGAAATTTTAGTGTGACGATACGCTCACTTCCTACCTGCTCTATTAATTCCAATCTAGCGCGCTCAATCTCTTTTTGAGCAGCCTTTTCAAGGCTATTGTCCTCTTCCACAGGTTTGAACCTCCGCTTTGTGATCCAGATGCCTCTTGTTGAGAGAACTAACATGATATCTTCTTGCATGGGATGATGAAGCCTCAGAAAGAGGGAGCTCTTTGTTATGGCATTGATATCGCTTACATAATATTCTGAGGAACCACTAATTACTCTGCTTCTAATCTCATTGACCAGGTACCGTAACTCGATGCTGGATAGTTCCATGACAAAAGATAGTAGCGGCATGCCACAAATATTAAACAACTGAAAATAGTGGAGAGAGAAAAATTCGAGTGTAATTCTTACTATCGGTAATGTTACTTATCTTTCTATCTTATGAAAAGCAAAAGTTTTGTGATATGGGCATCAGAACAACAACAACACAGCCGCAAGGCATTTTACTGGCTCCAATTTAACCACAAAGCGCGACATTGGACATATTTGAGAGGCTCTATTACATGCGTGCACTGGTGGGTGTGGCCGCAGGCATCGTAGCAGGCGTTGTCATACCAGTTGAGTTTGATCAATATACATCAATAGTCACTGCCATATTCATCGGAATGGTGTTCTATTTTGCCTCGCTTGGAATTGGCAGGCGAATGGCCAAGAATGTGCCAAGGGACAAGCGCAAAAAGGTTGCAACAGAAGGCATCATGCCGTTCATATTTCTGCTGCTTACATTCATGATAATAGTCTATACGGCGCTCCACCAGTCCTCCATTGTAAGTTAAATATCACGAGCGCTTATCAGTTACACCAAGTTGCTAGTATGGGACTACTGCACTCCGGGCATTCCTGATGAGCTTTTCGAAAGGACAGATGAAGTGCCGATAACAAAAGAGGATATTCGTGCAATTGCAATAAGCAAGCTTCGTCTCAAGGAGGGCCAATCAGCTATAGATGTTGGCTGCGGCAGCGGAAGTATCACCGTAGAATTATGCCTGCAGACAAAGGGCAAAGTATATGCTATTGATTTTAACCAAAAGGCAGTCGAGCTGACTAAAAAAAACCTGCAGAAATTTGGAGTTACTGCAGAAGAAGTCATACTGGGCAAGGCTCAGGATGTCTTACCAAAACTATTGGATGTCGATGCAGTAATGGTGGGCGGCACATGGGGCGATACAAAGCAGGTGATTGAACTTGCAGTAGGAAGACTCAAAAAGGGAGGCAGGATTGTCATCGATACTATAGTTATTGAGACTTTGTATCAGGCCCTTAGGGCAGTTAATGAGCTAGAACTGAAGGAAATAGACATTACCCAGGTTACAATATCTAAAGCGCGCAAGGTCACAACAGGCACCATGATGCTTGCAAGAAACCCTGTGATGATAATATCGGCAACTAAAGTTTGACCACGCATTTGGTACTTCCAGAGAGAGACTTTGACTGCTTCAGTTAAACACACGGATCATTCTACTGGTACTAGTGGTTGTTGCTATTGTTGTGAATGTTGTAGTTGCTATTGTCAGCCTTTTCTTATTCCCACTTGATCTTTCAATATGGATGGCTACGGTAACAGGATTTGAAATGCTGTTACCTGAGCTGTTGATTTTACTGTTACCAAGCTTATGAGACTTGATTGATAATAGTGTCCTCTTGTTAACATATACGAGGGTTTCGAACGGCACTTATAGATAGCAGCAGCCATTGCCACTATTCTATTACAAACAATAGCCCGACCCACAATCAAGACTATATGTTCTTGTTGCATCCTCATACATCTGTCTTGTGTGTCTTTGTCCGATACTGATTATCATGAACCTCCTCCTCCTCCTTCAGCTACTGCCCCTACTCGTGTAATTATCAAAAAGTAAGATACTTGCGGTATCAACCTGCAGAAGATGAAGAGTTCTTTGTAGATTCAGAGAGAACTGAAGGTTTGCTAAGTTTTGATTCCTTTGGTAAGTTTCTGCGTGTCTTGTAGAATGTTCCTTTATCTTGGAAAAGGCCCCGCAGTGACCCTATCACAAATGCGGGAGTAGTGATCATATAAAGCACCAGCAAATTCAGTACATCTTTGTTTTCATACCTTCTTACGGGTCGACAAATCTTTGCAGCCCATATGAGACGCGTGAGAGCTGTGGCAATATTTACTGCCTGCAACAAAAATGATATTCCAAACATATTTATCAACTGCTGGCTGTTGTTGTAACTACCTGATAGGAACATAAGGAGTAAGATCATGTTGATTATTCCTATACCTAAAACGAAAATGAACTTTGCATACTGTAGACCGTTTAAAAATAGTTCTACTTTGTCAACAAGAGAAAGCATCTTGCTTTCTGCTATATCTCTAATTTTTCTTCTTAAGCCTCTAGTATGACCCTCGCTAACCCTCATCCTTTGCCTAAAGTAAGCTGTGAGATCATTAGATGCCTCGCAGTAAGAAACCAAATGTTGATCAAATATTATTTTTGGTCTAAACGATACTGCATGCGGATTAGGAATGATGTTGGCAGAGGAATGGTTGCAAATTTGTTCCGTATTATTGTCAGGAGACATCACGTCTATTGTTGATGATACTAAGGGTGACGGTTGTGAGCAGTACAGATCTACTGTCAAGTCCCAATCTTCGCAAAGATCATTAGAGAATTTGACAGATTTGATTACGTCTGCTCTTATCATAAAGAGACTTCCTGTTATCTGCACTGGTAGATTTAAACGATCTTTTGCGGTAAATTCAATCATATTTCTTTGGGAAAGTCTAAAATCGATTGCCCGTGCTATCCAGTTTCCTAACTTTTCGTTAATGCCCTGTTCATTGTCAGATTCGGGGTCGCTCGTTGAAATTGGGAAGCCCTGTATTGCTAACACGGAGACTCCTTTCTCCTGGTAAAAGTATTGCTCTTCTAAGAATCGTGATACGAATCTTTCTAGGGTATCTACTAACAAGATATTGTCTGCATCAACTACCATTACCTTAGACGTTCTCTTGTCCATTATATCAAGGGCAACATTTAATGCTCCTCCTTTCCAGCCTGCCCTGTTGTCCCTGCGAATTACCTTAAGATTCTGTAGTTGAGATAACATTGTCTGTATTTTTTGATATGTATCATCAGTAGAATCATCTACAATTATTATTTCGAACCTATCAGTAGGATAACTGAGATCAGCAAAGGATTTCAGAAGCCTTTCGATAACCAGAGACTCATTGTAGGTCGCTACAAGTATTGAAATGAATGGGTATTCTTCATTGGTCCACTGATCAGAGGTTCTACTAACAGTCCCAGTATCCCAAGAGTGCCCAGGAATAATGTACTGTTTATGAAGTGACGCCGACTTACCTGCAGCCGATCGCATAATGGTGCCAACTTTTTGCATGTTATATAGATTGTTGTTTGCTCTGTGTCTTGTAACTCTATAGAGAAAGATAACAGATCTTATTGAGTATATTGAAAGGCCTAGAATCAAAAATATAGATAGCCATGCCAGAGCATCAAGAATCAAGGCCTGTATAGAAATACAAATAGAACTATAATTGGGTTCGTCAAAAAATTCTGCTTCTGATTTTAAGTTGAATCTATACTAAAAATAAAGGATATAATCCAACTAATTTGATGTTCAGTTTGTTCATACGAGGTAATCTTCCTAGGCGATCTGTAGAGTCTGATAAATACAAATATCCTTCTTTTTACTCTCTAGGATATGTCTAAAAAAATCAAGGTTGCACTAGCGGGTATTGGAAACTGTGCCTCTGCACTAATACAGGGTACAAAGTATTATGATGTAAGTGGTAACGGTAGGTCAAATGATTCAATTGGACTTACTGCATTTGACTTGGGAGGATACGAACCAAAAGACATTGAATTTGTGGCAGCATTTGACGTTATTGATTCAAAAGTAGGAAAAGATCTCTCCGAGGCGATTTTTGCAGAACCCAATAATACAGTAAAGATAGCCGACGTAGAGAACTCGAAGGTAATTGTTGAAAAAGGAGAAGTTTTAGACGGTTTGGGGAATCATTACCGCGGAAAGGTACAGGTCTCTGATAAACCTACTGCGAACGTGGCCAAGGTCCTAAAAGATAGCGGCGCAGAAATTCTTCTTAATTACTTACCCGTTGGGAGCAGACAAGGAACAAGATACTATGCTGAAGCCTGCCTTGAAGCAGGTTGCGCCTTTATTAATGCAATTCCTGTGTTTATAGCATCAAACGCGAAATGGCAGCAGGCATTTGAAGATCGTAAATTACCATGCGCTGGTGACGACGTTATGAGCCAGCTTGGTGCGACTGTAGTTCACAAAACATTAGTAAAGCTCTTTGTAGACCGCGGAGTAACCGTAGACCAGACCTACCAGCTAAACATAGGAGGTGACATGGACTTTTACAATATGCTGGACGAGGAGCGGCTAGAGGATAAAAGAGCGAGCAAGACAAGCGCAGTAGCTGCAATGGCACCTTATGAAATCCCTATGAGGATAGGACCATCAGACTTTGTACCATTCTTGGATAACGACAAAGTATGCTACATATCCATGAAAGGAAGGTATTTTGGCAATATCCCTGTCGAGCTTGACCTCAAATTAAAAGTAGTTGATGCATACAATAGTGCTGGTGTAATGATAGATGCGGTAAGGGCAACCAAGATTGCACTTGACAGGGGTATTTCTGGACCACTTGAAAGTGTATCTGCTTACTGCTTCAAACATCCACCTGTGCAGCTGCCTTATTCTGTTGCCAAGTCAAACTTCTTAGAATTTATCGAAGGCAAAAAGGAACGATAGAATTCAATCCCCTCCACATTTCTTCGATCTCTTGTTAGATATTTATCTCTGCGATAGCTTTTCAATTACGTCGCTCCACAGTTCTATTGATGATTAAAAACAGCTACCTCAGATACACTTTTACTCACCAGCGATATGATATAAAATGAGTTTTGCCCTAAGCTACATATTTCTCCCACAATGTAAATGCAAAAAATATTTTACTAAAAGGATATGAAATTACCGCGACAAGGTATAATTAGCTCACTTGAAAACTAACCAAACAGCTACCCTTGGTGCACATAAAAAAGCTAGAACTCTACGGCTTTAAGTCATTTGGTTTCAAGAACACTGCTGTGCATTTTGAGAGGGGATTAGCTGCTATAACTGGTCCAAACGGCTCAGGCAAGTCTAACATTCTTGATGCAATCATGTTTGCAATAGGGGAGAACAGTCCTAAAAGTCTGAGAGTAGACAAGTTCCAATCGTTGTTCCACGACAGCCAGAACAGCAACCACCGCCTTATCCGGGTTAGCCTGACGTTTGACAACACTGACAGAGGCATACCTATCGACTCTGATACAGTCACTTTGACACGTGGAATTGAGGGTCACAATGGTGAGAGCCAGTATTGGCTTGACGACAAAAAGGTAACCAAGACCGCTATAACGGAGCTTCTTGAGGTAGTGCTGGCGGCTCCAAATAAACTCAATATTGTACAGCAGGGCATGATCACAAGAATCTCTGAATTAAATTCTGAAGAGCGCAGAAGGATAATAGAGGATATAGTCGGTCTCTCCTATTTTGACGAAAAGAAAGCAGAGGCACTTAAGCAGCTGGATGAGGCTGATAGGAGACTTGAGGTTGCATTTGCAAGGATGGGGGAGATTAGAAAGCGCATCGACGAGCTTGAAACAGAAAGGAATGAACATCTAAGATATGAGCAGCTGATCGCGGAACTCAAGCGGTTCAAAGCAGTGCAGATATCAAACACCATAAGAAACCTGAGGTACAAGCTAGCTACAAGCACCCAGGTCCTTGAATCAAACAACCAAAAGTCATCACATCTTACAAAGCTAATGGAGAACTCGCAGCTAGAGATCGAAAAGTTCGACGCCGAAAAGTCAAGATTCATTCAACAAGTTGACTCTGCTAACAGAGCTAAGGCGCAGATTGCAATGAGAATATCAGGGCTCGTCCATGACTCGGAGCGGACAAAGGCTATGTTGAGCGAGTTTGAGCGCCGGATAGTTGATATTGAAAGGAGGCTGCCTTCCATTCACACAAGCAAGCAAGCTGCAGTTCAGAGCATAGCAAGTACACGTGCTGAGCTTGACAGACTTAAGATAGAAATGGAGCAAAAGAGGACAGCCATCCAAGATCTTAGGACCAAGCTTGCTGCGACCAATAGCGAAATTGAAAACATATCCGCCAATATTGCCAAATATGCTGCTTTCTGGGACACGACAGAAAAGAGGCTTGCACGGATGACATCGCTAAAGAGTCGGATAGAACTTGCTGCGACCAGAGTAGAAGAAAAAATCAAGACTATCAATTACAAGAAGGATCATAACTATTCGGCGATCGCTTTGCTCCAATCAGAAACTTTGACTTCAAAAAACCATATAACACAACTTGAAAGGGCACTTGCGTCTTATAGTGTAAAACTGCGTGATGCTGTCAGGCATTCATCCGAACTTGCAAACGCGAAAACAAGTCTTGAAACAGAGCTAGCCGGCTCTGCAGACCTGCTGGTGCGTGCAGAGAATCTTGTGAACAAGTTTGAGGAACGGGCCACCATAGCCAAAAACTCCATGAATGAGGACCTTGCTATTGCAGAATTGATGAAAGAAAAAGACAGGTTTAGTATATGCGGGCTTGTGCACAACTTAATAAGATGGAATCAGTCCTACGAGCGCCCTGTGCTTGCAGCAGGCTCTGAATGGATGAAAGCATTTGTGGTAAATAACATCACATCAATGATAATGTTAGCAGCCTATGCCAAGGAGAAAAAGCTTCCACGTCTTAGAATAATACCACTTGACGTTATCAGCAGCTTTAAGAAGAAGCAGGACATGCCCTCTGATGAGATCAATGTTATTGGGAGGCTGTCAGATTTTGTACAGTCTGATTATGACAAATTGGCAGCATTCCTGTTCTCCGACGTACTGCTTGTAAGAAATTCATCTACTGCGTTTATGCTATCAAGGAAGGGCTATAGGACCGTGTCAGTTGATGGTGAACTGTTCGAACCGGCTGGAGGTTCAATGTCGGTGGACTTTGGAGGAAGAATAACTGATATGACAAAGGCGATAGTTTTTGGCGAGTCCGTTGGAAATCTCAGCACAATGGTAGCAAAGCTCTCTAAGCTGATCGAGGAGAAGAACGCAGAGGTCTACGAAATTTCCAAGCGGATAAGCGCGGGCGAATCCGAGAAAGTTCAACTAGAGCTTCTTATCGGAGATGTTCAGAGAAGCATTACTAAAGAAAAAGAATCTTCAGAAGCAAAAGAGAAATCACTCTCAGGGCTTATCTTGGATAATCACGCCCTCCAGTCAGAAGCCGACTTGCTTACGACAGAGCTTGAGAAATATTCAAGGAGACTTACTCTTCTTTCGCCTGCCATAGAAAAGCTATCGTCAAGGCTACAGAGGATAGGTGAAGAGCCGTCAAGCAAAAATGAGCTTGCTGATAAGAACATAGTACATCACCAGATAGTGAAAGCAATAGATGTGGCCAATATAGAGCTTGGTCAGACAATGTCGATACTGGGGGGGCTTGAAGCCAAGCTGAAACTTGATATGCAGCATCTGGTTGAAATGAACCAAGAGAATGAACGGCTTTCCCTCGAACTAGAGGAACGCAAACGTCAAATAGAAGACATGTACAAGAAGTCGCAATTACTTGAAGACGAGCTCAAAGGACTAAGGGATCAGGAGCAGCAGATAATTACTTCCTCTGGCAGCTCCTACAGTGTACTGCAAGATTATGAGCGCAAGATAAAAACACTCTCAGAGAGCGAACGCAAAATGTCAAAGGAGTACAACTTAATAGAGAGGGAGTCTGCATTGCTTCGAAAAGACATTGCAGATCTGACGTCTGAGGAATCTCATCAGATAAACAATCTTCTATCTCTTGGCTACAAGACCCTCCCTGAAGAGATGGATGTCGAAATAGCGATCAAAGAGTTAAGTGACGAATATGAGGAAGTCAAGTCAAGGATCAACCTCCGTGCAGACGAGGCCTATGTACAGGTAATGAATGGCTACCATGGCATGTCAACTAGACGCAACCAGCTAGAAAGCGAGCGTAATTCTATCGTTTCCTTCATTGAGCAGATAGTGAAAGAAAAAGAGAAGGTCTTCATGGAGGCTTTTCAGAAAGTTGACAGCGATATACGCACAACATTTGAGAAAATGACAGGAGGCTTGGCATGGCTCCAGATCGAGAACTCTGAAGATATTTTTTCAAGCGGCGTGATGTTGCTAGTGCAGTTTCCAGGTAAGACTGTGCCCCGTGAATCAACCACGCTGTCAGGTGGCGAAAAGACGATCGCTGCAACTGTGTTCCTGCTAGCTCTCCAGTCGCTCAAACCGTCGCCATTTTACTTGATGGATGAAGTAGACGCACATCTTGATGCCGAGAACACTGACAGGCTGTCAAAGGTGCTCCTCGAGCGCTCAAAGGATAGCCAGATAATTATGGTCACCTTGAAAGACTCCACTGTGGCCAAAGCTGCCCTTATCTATGGTATCTACCCAAAAGAAGGAGCTTCGCAGGTTGTAAAGTACAAGAATCCTGCACGGTTGGAGCTTGCTCATTAAGCAAAAACAATCTGTAAATACCGAAAAACAGCATGACTATCTACATTGGGAACTAGCTCGCTGCAGCCCAAAAGGACGTTAATGCTGTCATTTGCAGTCATTACTACAATAGCGATTGTTGAAGCTGTAGGTGGAATCTTAAGCAACAGCATTTCGCTTGTGAGTGATGCAGTGCATATGTTCACTGATGTGATGGCAATTGGATTGAGTCTTTTTGCAATAACAATGGCGGCAAGAAGCCATTCTGGAGCAATGACGTTTGGCTACCATAGAGCTGAAGTAATGGTTGCACTTGCAAATGGTATTGCACTAGCAGCAATTTCACTATGGGTGTTGTATGAAGCATTTCTCCGCGTCATATCTCCCCGCACAATAGATGCACCGCTTCTGCTAGTGACAGCAGGCATTGGTCTTGCAGGCAACCTAGTAGTGATGTTCTTACTAAAACACCATGCCAGCAAGAGTATCAACATTCAGAGTGCATTCATCCATGTTGTCTACAATACAATATCATCTATTGCAGTTATCATTACTGGCTTTATTGCTCTTAACACGGGCATCACCATTGTGGATCCGCTTGTCGCATTTCTAATAGCAGGCCTGGTAGCAAGAAGCGCTTACTCTATAGTGAGAAGTAGCACCCATATACTGCTAGAGGGCGCTCCATCGGAGCTTGACATGCGAGAAATATTGACAGCCTTAAAACAGCTAGATGGCGTGGTAGATGTACATGATTTGCACATCTGGACAATATCAAGCGGTATGGACGCACTGAGTGGTCACGTGGTCGTACGCGACCAAATGTTGAGTGAGTCAAACAAACTCTTGTCTAAAATAAATACCGTGTTGGCGGAGCGCTACAATATAACTCATACTACTATACAGATGGAACCTGAGCACAAAATATCCTTCAGACGTACAATAAAATGAGTAGCAATATTTTTCGCTTTGGCTGGTTGGGCTTTTCCCAAGCAATTTAGCGCTATTAGCTTTTTATAGCTCGCTTATGTGGAACTTAGACATACAACCGGTGCATTCATAAATCTCATCGCCGATTGGACCAGATACATTGAACTTCACTATGGTAGTGCATTTAGGGCATCTTCCATCCACTCTGCGAGACTTTCTTGCAGGCCTTACGAGTGTTTTTCTTCTTCTGCTACCCATATCCAGGCAAAAAACTCACAGCCGTTTTATAAATTAAGATGTGCCAATTCCATGATATTCTTACTTTTCTCATGTCTCTCTACTTATATCGTTCTGCAAATGTTCCAGTCTGTTCTATCTATATAACGAGATGATTGAAAAGATCTCGCGAGCAGCTTTGAGCAGTTTATTAGTATTACTCTAATTTCTTGTTTAGCTCTGCTAACTTCCTTCCTTTTGGTGTCAAGCGATTGTAGACTAGATAATTTCCCTTTCCTTGCGGCTTGACTCTTTTGCGTTCAATATAACCTTCCTTTTCTGCCTGCAAAATTACGTGGTGTAGGTTATTAGCACCTAACTTCCGAAGCAATATACGAGTAGGCAGTGCGTTCCCCTTTTGCTTGACTAGAATAGACAGCACTCGGAGCATCGCTCTGTGCTTTACCAAGAGCTGTAATGTTTTCTTGTCTACTTCCAATAGTGTCAATATATTCCTATATAATAGGAATATATATTAGTTACGTCAATCACATTTTTAATGGACATTAGCCAGCTGATGTTAAAAGCTCACTCTTCCACTTCTATTACTCATTACAAACACTGTTGCCAGCTAGTATGGTTTGCTGCTGCTCTAGGCGCCATTGATAATATTGCTCTCTTGTGATTCTCGCATGGTTTTTCATGTACGAAAGAAAAATTAGTGCGAGATTGGCATAATTTTTTGAGTTTTATGTCTTTAACTAGTCTGCATGTCAGTTATTGTTATATTGCCTTGCGAGGAACAAAGGTGATATGCTTTTGCCCGAGCATTGCTCAGCCAAGGTCGAAGGAGAGGGATGCCAAATGGCTCCCTCATATATCGTCTCAGTGAGGTCGCACGAGGGTGAATACATGCTTGCAGTGGTATGTAACGACCACAAGTATGCACTTGAAACACGACTGGTTGCAATGCAGAAGGCGAACAAGTTACCGCAGGGCAGGATACACTTTCAACCTATCAAGGCGGTGGTCACTGACTGCATAACTCATATCGATGAAGATCGTATCGGGCTCAATGATTAAGATACAAGAGTATTGTCAAAGCCTTCGCTAAGACTCTTTTTTTGTGTGATGACCGTTGCCTTCATTGTTATCATTGTGATCTTCCTCTCCTTCCTCATTACTATCTTTCAGCGCCCAAGGAAACCATCTTCCAATTACTCTAGCCCAATCTATCCTGAGCGAAAAGTATACAACTACTGCAAGCACTATGGTGCTCACTATTGCCGCAATAATTAATGATGTGGTATCTGCTGTATCTGATGATAATATATCCTCAACGAAAGGTCTCCCAAGAAAAATCGACCCCCAGACAATTGATTCATTCATCAAGAATTTGCCAGCAAATGTGGCTGTTGCAAATTTCCACGGGTTATACTTGGCAAGCCCTAGAGGGATATAGACAATATCGTCAGGTATTGGAGTAAGAGCCGCTATAAATGCACCAAACCAACCATACCTGCTTACTAGATTTTGTAGAGGACGCATTCTCCTTTTTGTCTTATCACTCAGAATTTTGCGACCGTAATAACTGATAAAAAAGATTATCGTCTTTGCTCCCACTATGCCAAGCGCACTGATAATTGAGATGATGTGCGGATTGAAATTAGTATTAAATGAAGCAGTTATTAAGACGGGAAAATAAGGAATGGGGATAAATGGAATTAAGCTAGACACAAAACTGATGAGGAGTATGCCTATGTACCCTAGTTCAGTTCCAAATGGAAACAGATCTTCCAGTGTTACCATTAGTATGCCCTTGCATATATCGCTGCCTTTTTGCTTTCCCGACCGCAGTAAATGCAGGTAGCCGGCTTGTCATTCTGATTAAACGGTATCACTCGAATGTCTGCACCTGTCTCTTCCTTTATCTTGGATTCGCATTGTTCCTGACCACACCAGCCTGCTAGAAGAAACCCTCCCTTTACTTTGATTATAGATTTGAAGCTCTCAAAATCGATAGGTGTGAAGGTGTTCTCGCTGAGAAACTCAGTTGCCTTTGCAAGCAGATTTTCCTGTACCTGCGCCAAAAGTGATGTTGTGATATCTACAAGCCTTTCCTGCTCCACATGTTTTTTTTCCTTTGTATCGCGCCTGACAAATTCAATCTGCCCCTTTTCGATATCCTTTGGTCCAATGTTGATACGCAGCGGGACTCCTTTCATCTCCCATTCATTAAACTTCCAACCAGAAGTGTATTCATCTCGGTCATCAATGTGTGCTCTTATACCAGCGCGCTTTAATTCAAATTCTATTTCCCTTGCCTTTTCCTTGACCATCTTGGCGTTCTTGTCCTTGTGTATGGGCACTATTACTACTTGTATTGGCGCAATCTGTGGTGGCAGGATTAGACCTGTGTCATCACCGTGAACCATTATCAGCCCACCTATCAGACGCCAGGAAATTCCCCATGAAGTCTGCCATGCAAAATGCTCCTTGGTATCCTTGCCAAGGTACTTTATCCCAAACGGCTTTGAAAAGTTCTGACTAAGATGATGTGAAGTCCCCATCTGAAGCGCCTTACCTTCGACAGGCATTAACCCTTCAAGAGTCGTAGTGTACTTTGCCCCGACAAACTTCTGGCTGTCGGTCTTGTATCCTGCTATAACTGGTACCGCAAGGTAGTTCTCTATGAAATCCTTGTAAATATTGAGTATGCTCATGACTTCCTGCTCCGCCTCTTCATCGGTGGCATGTACTGTGTGACCTTCCTGCCACAAAAATTCTGAAGTCCTAATCAAGGGTTTAGTAGACTTGATCTCAGCTCGAAGGGCAGAGTTCCAAAAGTTGACCTTGAGTGGCAAATTGCGATAGCTTGTTATCCACTTTGCAAATATCGAATATGCAAGCGTTTCAGATGTCGGCCGGAGTGCAAGCTTTTCATCAAGCTCTTTATCGCCTGCTTTAGTAACCCAGAATACTTCAGGCGTGAAACCTGCAAAGTGAGCCTCTTCTTTTGCCAGCAGGCTTTCAGGTATTAGCACAGGCAAGAAGCCGTTTTGGTGGCCAGTCTCTTTCAATCGCTTGTCAAGAATATCCCTTATCGATTCCCAAATTGCATAACCGTAAGGGCGGAGTACAATAAATCCTTTCAAAGGAGCATAGTCAGCAAGCGCAGTCTTGAGAACAACTTGGGTATACCACTCGCTAAAATCTACATTTTTCTTGACTGTTATCCCAACTGATTCTTTCTGAGAATCCACGTTGACATTGGCAAAACGACTAGGATTTATGAAGTTATTGTAAGTGATGTCTCTAGATGACTGGTTCAAAAAAGGTGCGCTCTATGTTCTTACGGCTCGCCATCACAATGCTCATATTGTAGACATCGAACTCGTTAAGATCTAATTTATCTGTCCCAATCCTCCGATTCGTTCATTGAAAGAAAAGACTATCTTTTTCACGTTAAGCGTCTTTCTTTAAAAGAGCTCTATCTATTGTACATCTTTCAGGTCGGCTGAAGAAGAAGAACAACTTGTTCTGGAAAAAACTATTGTAAGCCACGGATAATCGCTAGCAGTAAAATACTATATACATCTTCCTGTATTTTGAAATAATTCCAGCCTGTCCACGTGTACGTCTGAATTATTTCAAGTTATAATAGTGAATCGGTACATTAAGAGAGATCCTTTTCAATATTTTTTCTCTTTCTGTATTCTTAATAGATTTGCGAAGCTGTCATAAGCGAACGAAAACTATGCCATCTTGTGAAAAGGAAGATGTTTGCTACAGAGGGTCGCCTTTGCAGTAAACTTTGCCCATAGGCCTACTGAAAAAGTTCTTGCAGACATAGCATTGCAGAAAGCCGATCTCCCTGTTCAGTACGGGGCAATCAACTGCTTCTAGCTTCATGCGCTTAAGCATCTTTGGACTCACACCCTTTATCTTCAACTTACCCTTCTCATCCATCATGCCAGAGCTCTGGAGTTCGGCTTTGGCTTGATCTGTAATCTTTACTGATTTTTCCACCTGCTTGATTGGAACAGTATACTTTACGCCTTCTGGCGGAGCCTCGCTCATCATCACTAACAAGAGCGTTAAGCGCAGGGCCACTATATGACCCTTTGCCAGGGTTAAGTTAAGCAAAATCACTGATCTTTGTCTGGCCCTTGAAACTCTTCCAAAGCCGACTTTTTTGTACTATTTCGTTCTTCGATACTGACATGTAAGAGCAGGCATATGATATTGCATGATCAAATCGTTCAAACTTTTGTGGAGAATTTTTCAAAGCTTCACGTACGCCTTCTCTTATTTGCCATACGCCAAGTGGCACTACGTAATTGGGGTGTATCTCGCGAAGAACAATCGCCCCCGCCTTTTTGTGTCGACGTGCAAGATGCTCTGCTACTGCAAGGCGTGCTGCAAAATATGCTCCGGCTATTGTAGGGTTGTGGTTAAGTCCTTTTTCATCTTCATTATCCGCCGCTGTGGCCACTTGGCCTCGGCCTGTGAACCAGGACTCAATCATTTCAAAAATCCACCTATCATTCGGTATCAATATGATCGAGTAGTAGTTAGCAAGATGAGAGTATCGAGTCACTTCAAACAGATCAATTGTAGGATTCATTCCAATCTCCTTTACAAGCATGCTTGAAATAATATCATCAGTTGCAGAAATGCTCCACCGAGTAGGCACAAGTTTGCGTTTCTTCTTTAATCCAAGCATCCCCATGCTGAGGACTCGTTGGATGATACTGATTTCTACGCTGCGGCTGTACAACTCCATCATAGCCTCTGCTGCTCTCAAATCTGTATCATAATATGCTGTTTCAATGCGCTTATCTGCCGAAAGTGATGAGAGCTTAAAACCTCTTAGAGGTGCAGCTGGCCCAAAAGGTGTGGCTTCGTGATCAAGTCCAAGTTCTTTTTCCATGTGGGCAACTGCTATGGGCCTCTTTTCAAATGTGGCTTCTGCATCAGCAGGCCTTTCCGACATGGCGAGCTCTTGCATGTTCTCAAGATATCTGCTGCTAGAAATGTCATGTACATTCACGCTCATTGTACCGAGCACAAGTGACAGACGGTAGTTCGCTATTTCTTCAATGCTTTTACCTGTCCATAGCTCTGTTCTGTCTAAGATAGTGGTATCGCCGTGCAATGGAGGTATCATCGGTCCTATCCTGACCTTTGGATAACCATAACGACCCACAAAGATCGAAGGTGGACTAGAGCCGTCTATTGTGCCTAGTGAAAGCTTTGCAGAATTTGACTTTATAAATTGTATCCAGTTCTCCTCAAGCTTTTTCTTTATCTCGGCTGGGGATGACAAATACTATCCTAATTGCATTTGGCAGGGAATTTATAACATAAATATATCATCATCTTCTTCTTCTTCAAAGTTAAGTTCAGTTTTTCCATATTTTTCAGTAGTACTCCCCTAAGCAGAGCGACAAAACTGCTATGCCAAACAACCTGATAACAAGCAGATGATGTTTCCAACCGAATACCTCGAATTATTGTTGTTAAATATATGATCTCGTGTCAGATCTCAATTACAATAAAATGTTAATTATAGCTCGAGGAGCGCAAAAGCTATCCACCAACAGATTCTGGCCGACATGGTCGGATCAGATTTACAAATGACCTAAATACATTTGTCGGCGTTACATAGGAATAATCATGTCCAACTGGAATTTTGCCTGGGATCATCAAGAATCGCTTTAATCCAATTAAGGGAATTTTATGAACTTTAAATGCAGGCAATAGTTTATAACATTAATAATTTCGCTATTGCCACATAGTAGAGATTTCCAGATGAACCCGCTAGACAAGACCATTCTTGCTAACCTGTATTCTAGCATGTTAGACCCTTCAATTCCACCATATGTCAGGCTAAAGGCGCGCTTGCCCATAAGCGAAGAATTCTACAATTCCCTGGTAAGCCGTCTTGTCAAAATTGGCCTAGTAGAAGAATCTGATCCGACCAAGCTTACATTCATTGGCCGTGATGCACTAAAAGTAGTTCTCGTGGGAGGGGTTTTTGATCTCATCCACCCTGGTCACATTCATACACTCAAGGCTGCAAAAGCAGAGGGTGATGTGCTTGTCGTAGTAGTGGCAAGGCAATCGACCGCTCAAAAGATAAAGAAACATCGAAAGATCTATCATGACGAAAAGCTTCGCAGAGACCTAGTGATCTCGCTTAATTTTGTAGATTTAGCACTAATTGGCAAAGAGGGCACACTTTACGACACAGTCGAATATGTCAAGCCAAATGTGATCGCACTTGGCTATGACCAGGCGCACAGCGAAAAAGACATTGCCGAGAACTGCAAGAAACGTAACCTAAATGTCCAGGTTATAAGGCTGTCAACTCCGATACCAGGATCAAAGAGTTCAAAAATAAAGGAAGAGCTGGGCGATTCAATCTATGGTATCTAAGCAAGCCGCACTTGGACCTTTATTCTGTCACCATTTTTGATCCCTGATACCTGCTTGATTGATATCGGTGCTATCACCTCAAGCATGCTATCATCATAGTGTGTGCGTTCAAGAACGAGTACAGCAGCATTATCTATTGCTCCATCATTTACGGTTGCGCGATAGCACTTGACCCAGCCGTAAGTACGTGTGCCATCACTAAAGCCATTGATAAATATGGACGGATGCTTTCCAAGTTCAAGCCGGCCATTCATGTATATCTGATCAGTAAGTCGGACATTTAGGGTCCCAGGATACGGCTCGTATCCTAATTTTTCTCTAAATTGTCTCCTATAGCCCTCTAATGACATGTAGTACGCCCCCTCCCCCATACCCGAAATGACATTGCCCTCAAAATCCATGGTCGCAGGTGCAGATTCAAGAGCGGCTCTCAATGACAAATAGAGACTCTGTATCTCAGAATAGCCTTTGTCTGTGACCTTGACTGCATATTTTTGCCCTTTTTTCATGCGCTCAATGTAGCCGGAGGTTTCCAAGTCTAAGAGATGCTTTGAGGCTGCCTGTTGCGATCTGCCGATACCCTTACCAAGTAATGTGGTCGTTACTTCTACAAAATTGTGGCGGGCACCTTTAGAAAGGAGCTCGATCAACGTCAATATATGCTGTAGCTTGATTTCAGGCATTTATCCTTACTAGTTACTTATGCCGATGTCACCAAATGTCCTGATTCGAATATCTGCTGGCTTTTTCAAGTCTGTCATCCGATGCCCTATAATGTACTCGATACCCGCCTTGTCTGCTGCATCAACCAGCCTCTGGGTGACAATACCGTCTATTACTAGAAGCTTACCCCCCTCTGCACTATTAAGCCTCTTGATGACTTCCGACACTGGTACCTTAAGTAGAGTATTCATAGAGCCGTCGAGCACAACAGCCTCTAGCGTTTCGTTTATTTGAGGATAAACATCACGGATTGCAGAAATTATCTCTGCACTGTCCTCAACCAGGGCCTCTTTAGATTGTTGCGCTGACTGTAGTGCTTCTTGCTGTCGAGTATGTGGAGTGCGGTAATCGTCTTGTGGCTCCCTTTCTCTCCTATAATTTCTCCTCTCGTAATGGTGCTGCTGTTGTTGGTGATGAGAGGGTTGATGGGGAGGATATGCCGGTTGTTGAATAGATTGTACTTCAGGCGAGAAAGCGTCCTTTAAGATTTCAGATATCTCAAGTGGGGTGCATTCCTCTACCTCCTTACCTGGCGGAGCCCTAAGCACCTTGTCTATCTTGACCACTCCATGCAGCTCCTTCAGTATGAGGTCTCCTGCCCGATCACCGTCAAGAAATGCCACTACCCGCTTGCCTTCTGTAAGTTTTGTCACGGATTCATCGATTCTTGCACCTTCTATTGCAATAGCATTGTCATAACCTGCACGCAGAAGATTGACTACGTCCGCTCTTCCTTCCACAAGTATTATCCAAGTAGAGTCAAAGACTCCAGTACCGCAAGCCAGCTGTGCTTTTCCAAAGCTTGTCAGCTTACCAGGCTTGCTTGCATCATAAACATCCTTGAGCATCTCGTCTCCCTCACTTATAGTTCTGGTAGCCCAATCTTGCACTATCTTCTTAGCACGATCTACTATGACCTTCTTCTTTATTGCTCGGATATCATCAATTCCAACTAGACCGAACTTAGCCGGAAACGGCCCCACCTTGTCAATGCTCTCTATGGCCGCAGCAATTAGCGCGGCAGTAGAAATGTCTGTACTCATAGGTATCAGGGCATCACCCTTGGTCATGTTGCCCCTGGTTTCAACGTTTACTTCAATTCTTCCAACCTTAGATACTTTTTGTAATTCGTTGAGGTTCATTTCCGGTCCGAGGAGCCCCTCTGTCTGTCCAAAAATAGCACCAATAATATCGGCTTTCTCAACCAAACCATCAACTTCAAATTTTAACTTAACGTGATATTTCACTATACCTGTGGTGGGCAATTTCTTTCATAACCTCGCAGTTTGCTGGTATTATAGCTTTCACTTTTCTTTGCTTGAATATAAGTGCTTTGTAAAGCTTCAGAAATCATGTATAAAAATAAAGGTCCTTGCGGCTTCCCGTGATGCCCGACATGCGGGGTGCATAGATGACGAGATCCTCCACATGCCTTACTTTGCCATTTGTTATCCTTGCAAGTGCCCTCTTATATGACAGGTTCACGTTATGGCTGCTCGACTGGAGCTGAGACATTAGTCGGCCTGTGAGGTACTTACCTGTTCTGTCCATATCCAAGAGCAGGATTATCTTTTTGCCTATACTATTGTGGCAATCTACGAAGTCTGCAATCCCCTTAAAATGATGGAAGACTGCAAGGTTGCCAGTAAAACCTACCCTACAGAGTGCTTCAGCATCACGTCTACCCTCAACAACGATGACAGAGCCTCTCTCTGATTCTTCATTGAGCATGCATATAAAACTGCGCAGCCGTTCAACAGTCTCATAGTCATCGATTCTATATGAGTAGCCCACGGCCCATCTAATGTGTAGCGCCTATCAGATTTAATATTTTTCCTTATGGCATAAATACAAATAAGCACGCATGCTAAGTATTGCCCAAGATACTTTCAGTACAGAATATTGGCTGCGAGACACTTGGCCTACTTGAGCAGATGTTCGTGCATGACGGCTATAGCATACAAAAGGTGAATGCACAGAATGACCCTTTGCCTACCAGCCCATCGGGATATGATACTATAGTAATCCTCGGAGGCCCGATGTCAGTTTATGACGGTTTCCCCTACCTGAAAAAGGAGCAAGAGCTTATCAGTAATGCAATTAAGAATGACATACCTGTATTGGGCATCTGCCTAGGTTCGCAGCTCATTGCGCAGGCTGCAGGAGGGCGCGTCTACAAAGGCAAGAGGAAAGAGATAGGATGGTCCAATGTGTATCTGACACCAGCTAGCAGTAATGACATCTTTAGAGGCTTCACCGATAAAACAATCAGGATATTTCAGTGGCACGGCGATACATATGACCTACCAGCAAACGCGAAAATCCTTGCATATTCCGACCTATACCCGCAGGCCTTTAGGATCCGATCTGCAGTCGGCATCCAGTTTCACTTTGAAGTTGATGAGCGCCTCATACATACATGGATGAAGGAGTATAGTGCTGAGTTGACCGCAGAAAGGATCAAGCCGGAGAGCATTCTGCCGGCACCTCGCGAGTTGGAAGAGCTAGCGGTTCGGTGCAGATACATATACAATAATTTTTCAAGGGTTTTGCAGAAATGAATAAAAATAATCCATCTTACGCATTAGGTAACTATATAAAAGCTGAACAGGTTTTTCCCTTCAATAAAAATGACCAATGGTAAGGTTCAGAAGCTCTTCGATGACATTTATTCAAACAAGGAAAAAGTAATCACTGAAGAGCTCGCTAAACAAGTCTTGAGCGAATACGGCGTCATGGTACCGAGATACGCGCTGGTCAAGAGCGCTGAGGAGGCAGAAATAGAGGCAGAGAAAGTAGGCTTTCCCCTGGTTGCGAAGATTGTTTCGCCGGAGATCTTGCACAAGACAGATGTTCGAGGCGTTAAGGTCGGCCTTCAGAACCCTGCTGATGCAAAGGAAATATTTAACGACATGTACGGGAGGCTGAGCAAGCAATACCACGTAAAAGGTGTACTGCTCGAGAAAATGGCAGCGGCTGGTGGGGTAGAGCTCATTGTTGGTCTTCAGAATGACCCGCAGTTTGGCCCTGTCATTATGGCCGGCATTGGTGGCATCTATACTGAAGTCTTCAGAGATGTTTCGTTCAGAGTTTTGCCAATAACAAAGGAAGATGCAATTAGCATGATAGATGACCTAAAGGGCAATAAGATACTCAAGGGTTTCCGCGGGATGCCGCCTGTCAACTTGAATATGCTTGCTGAGGGGCTGGTCAATATAGGCAAATTTGGGACGGAAATGGCACCATACTATGAAAGCATAGACTTTAACCCTATCATATTTTATGAAAATGAATATGTCGTAGTTGATGCCAAGATCCTATTACGGGAAAAGCCAGACCTAGAAGTCATCTCAAAGGCCCAGCCGCAATCAGATTATATGGATTTGTTCTTCAACGCCAAGTCTGTAGCGCTGGTTGGTGCTTCGCCTGAGCCTGGCAAGGTAGGCAACTCTGTTTTGGAAAGCTTGGCAAAGCATGAGTACCTGGGCAAGGTCTATCCGGTGAATGCAAAAGGCTATTCTGAGATTATGGGCCTCAAGGCGTATAAGAGCCTTGACGACATCTCTGACAGAGTAGATGTCGTAGTCGTTACAGTCGATTTGAAGTTTGTGCCAGATCTACTAAGGTCAGCGGCCAAGAAAGGCATCCATAACTTTGTGATTATTTCCGGTGGCGGTAAAGAACTTGGAGGCGAGCGGGCAACTATTGAGAGTCAGATCCGAGAGCTGTCAAAGCAGCTTCAAATCAGGATCATCGGTCCCAATTGCATAGGCATGTTCAATGGTGAAAACCGCCTTGATTGTGCGTTCCAAGGCCATGCAAGAATGATACGTCCAAGAAAGGGTGATGTCGCTTTCCTGTCACAGAGTGGAACTGTGGGCATTGCCTTCATGGAAAGCTCCGACACATTTGGCATGAGCAAGATGATATCATATGGCAATAGATCCGATGTAGACGAGGCCGACATGATCTGGTACCTATCCGAAGACCCACAGACCAGAGTCATTGGGCTGTATGTTGAAGGCTTGGGTGACGGCAGGAAGTTCATGAATACTGCAAAGAGAGTAATTAAGGAGCGGGGCAAACCCGTGGTTGTATTCAAAAACGGCAGATCTGCAAGAGGGGCCAAGCAGGCAGCTTCTCACACAGGATCACTTGGAGGCTCTTATGCAGTAGTAAAGGGTGCACTTGATCAGGCTGGTATTATATCAGTCGATAGCTATGAAGAGCTGACGGCTGCACTCAAGGCACTTACATGGCAACCGGTGCCAAGCGGAGGTAGAGTAGCAATGGTGACTAATGGGGCAGGCCCAATAATTGCTGCAATTGACCACTTTGAAAGGCTTGGTCTGCAGGTGGCCGAATTGAGTGAAGAGACTAAAAAATCACTCAAGAATCACTATCCACCAACATATGTCATAGGTAACCCTTGCGACATCACAGGATCTGCAAATGCTGGCGACTATCAGTTTGCAATACAGTCATTCATGGACGATCCCAATATTGACATTATCATGCCTTGGTTTGTCTTCCAAGACGATCCGCTCGAAGAATCGATTGTAAATGTTCTAGCCTCCTTCCAGAAACAAAAGAAGAAACCAATACTCGTAGGTGCCATGGGAGGACCGTTTACAGAAAAGATCTCAGAACAGATTGAGGATACCAATGTTCCAGTGTATCACTCAGTCATTGAATGGGTGACTGCCGCTGGTGCTCTTGCCAAGTGGGCAAGAGTAAGAGGTGAGGCAAAGTAAGCCGCTATTTTTTTGATTTGTAAGATATTGCTACCTCATGGTTGAGTGAAAATTTTAGAGCTAATTCTTAGACTAACGTTCATTCTTCTTTTTGCCTTGAACATGTATATGTATATACACACGCGGAGCTTCTGATTTATTTGCACAAGTGCAGGAGTTGGTGCAGAAAATTAAACTCCTCCATTTTACCTTCAAGGACTTTAGTCACTAATTCTTTAACGAAAAAATTCCATATTGTACATTGTGTGATAGATGCGGATATTCGTGATATTGTAAATGGTTGGTAGTAATAGCAGACTCAAATTAATATGATCCCATGGTGCAGCAGATGGACCATATATTCATATTCGAATCAATCTCCGATAAGCGACATAGCATAAAAAATTATCTGTCTTGCTATGAATAACAATAGAATTTAAGCTGATGATTGAATATTGAAGGCATATAGAGCATGTGCATCCTTAAAACAATTTTCTGTCAAAAATCAAACACGGACAGATTATGGTTGTCAGAAGCATCTGCTGCATTTTTACATCACCCACCGATGGAAGTCATGATGATGATCATTTAATTAGGTGCAATTGCATCCTAAATGTTGCAGTTGTCTGCGGCTGAGACAAGGAAGGCCTATGGTGTTTTGTTCCTAGCAGTGTCGATAGCAGTCGTGGTTGCTTCTTTTCTTAGCGAAATTGCTACTATCATAACCAGCTTTCCACTTTATTATTATGCAATAATTTGGCTTGTCAGCTTTGGCGCGGTGTTTGGGGCAAGCTCCATGAGCTTACGCAAAGCAGTACCTGCAATCATTGGCCGGATGAAGACAAGCACTAAGTGGTCTACAGGAGCAAAGGTACTCAATGGAATTTCTTGGGCAGGACCTTTTGCTGCAATAATCATCTTTCCCTCATTATACCAGTACCTTATTTTAGCTGGTATCGGTCTTGGCAATTTGTCGACCTATTTAATGATCAAGAAATATAGTGGCGCTGACAACCGTGAGCAACTAATAGTCGCTATGATTTCCCTTGTAGCAATACCAACGGCTGTAACAATCGACAGCACGCTTTTTGCATCACGACAAGACATTGCAATAATGCTGTCAAGAATCTTCATTGGAATAGCCTATGCGGCTGGAGGTATGTTTGCATTACTAAAAAACGCGGGCCCGGTGGGCTTCGATCCCACGACTTCCGGCTCTCTTCAATAGAATTTAGAAGGCAGGCGCTCTATCCATGCTGAGCTACGGGCCCCTCCTCCGCTCTAGTCTCCCTTGTTAATTTAATGATTGCGGGTTACAAATACGCTTTTATGTTTTATGTCAAAGCCGATTTGTGAAACCCTTTTTTGGTAGTATTCTTGCAGCAAGAATGGGTCTATCGTTTTTTAATATAATCTTTCTCAAGACATACAATCTAAGCCGTTGTACGCACATCCGGCTTAGCTTTATCAGGAACTGCATTAGCACTGGTTATAAGTCTAATACAAGATTTATATTAAAAATACAGTTTTAGTGCAAATTCTACACCACGAAACTATAATAGCCAGTCGACGAATTCTAAATATTGTGTGAGAAATATTGGTTGAAAATGATAATGCTGATAACGTACAAGAATTGATGCAAGAGCAAGTCAACAAAATATTTGAATTATGGAGCAGTAATTTGAAACTGCCGACAATTGGTCCTACATATGCATTTTCAAAGGATTTTGTTTCATTTGCTAACGATTTTGTCACCCTTGGCAAGGCCCTGATTGAACTCAAAAGCAACATGGACAGCTATTGGTCGCTTATGAGTGCAGCCTACACCAGGGCAATGAGAAACACAATTGAGCAATCTCCGATGCCGCTGGTAACAAAAGGAGATTTTGAGAATTACCGACGCGCCGCTATTGAAGCTTTTGAAGTTACCTTCACAGATCTGTTTACATCCTCCGAATTTTCTGAGATCTATGGCAAGCTATTTGGCAGTCAGTTGAATGTATCAAGGACTGTGCAGAGTATAGTAGAGCAAAACTTCAAGATGCTCAACCTCCCAACAAGAAGCGAGGTTGACGATATGCTGAAAGATATTGTAGAATTGAAGAGAACTGTGCGGGATATGAAGAGGAATATTGAGGCGAGAAATGACCAAGCAAGATTTGCAACCTGATCAGAAGAAGGAGCAAGAAAATCCCCAACCGCCGCAAAGCCAGCCGGAGGCGCAGATAAAAAGGGAGCCTACACTTGCTGAGGAAATCCTGGAATCGTACCGCAAGCTGGAAAAGACAAGGGACATCCTCTCTACTGCTGGCAACATTGAAGTTGGAGAGACTCCTCACGAAGTCCTCATTGAAAAAAGAGCTTATAGACTGTTGCACTACCAGCAGATGGTCAGCAAGACTGCAAGGACTCCAATACTTGTTGTTTATGCGCTGATCAACAGATCGTATGTACTTGATCTGCAGCCTGATAAGAGCTGGATTCGTAGCCTACTAAGTCAGGGTTTCGACGTCTATCTTATTGACTGGAAAGCACCCACTGCTGCAGACAAGTATGTTTCATTTGACGACTATGTAAACTGCTACATCGATGAGTGTGTTGAGGCTGTACTCAAAAAGAATAAGGTGGAAAAGCTGACACTTCATGGATACTGCATGGGCGGAACCATGTCTACAATGTATACTGCACTGCACCAAGATAAGGTAAGGAATCTTGCAGTGATCGCACCTGTGATAGACGGTCATAAGGATTTCACTGTTATTGCAAATCTTGCAAAGAATATGGATGTCGACAAGATGCTGCAAGTCATCGGCAACTTGCAATCTGAACAATTGTATGCATTATATTTGACACTGAAGCCGTTCAAGCAGGGCATCAACAAGTACTTGAATCTTCTTCAGAATGTCAATAACGAGCAATTTGTCGGCAACTTTTTGCGCCTTGAAAAATGGTTGTATGATACTCCTCCAATAGCAGGGGAAACATTCAGGCAGTGGATAACAGATATTTATCAGAAGAACCTGTTAGTAAAGAATGAACTGAAACTGGGCGACAAGATAGTGGATTTGTCAACGATCAACGTTCCACTGCTTAACATTATCGCTGATGAAGACCATCTTGTGTCGCCGCAATGTAGCGCTCCACTAAATGATGTCGTGTCAAGCACCGATAAGCGTCTCTTGAGGTTCCACACTGGCCATGTGGGACTCATTGCTAGCCTTTACTCCCAGAATAACGTGCTACCGAAAGTGGGCCAATGGCTTATGGCCAGGTCACAGTAGAAGCTATAATGTTAGAATAAAAATGTATTCAATGAAGTTAAATGTTCTAATTGAGAGGCATGTTTGTGCAAGCTAATATGAGTGATAAGTACTGCTGTCATAAAACAAAAGTTAGTCGTAGTCATAACAGCAGGAATATATATAGAGCAACACAAAATTGGACATCTCTATGGATCTAAGATTTGGGTTTCGCCATTTGATATGGGATTAACCTTATGATTCTAATAGAGTGCAGGAATAATATCAATAGAGCATATGGTTCTTGAAGGGATACCGACCGGCTACGAAATCCGCTTTTTGATAGATATTGGGATTGTTCTAGGGGCCGGATTTGCAATAGGCGCAGAAAGAGAATCAAGAAACAAGCCCGCTGGGATTAGCACCCATTGTCTGGTAATTGGAGGCGCGATGATTTTTACGTTCTTGTCCTCCTTGGTGGATCCAAATTCCACTTCAAGAATTGCTGCACAAGTGGTATCGGGTATCGGGTTTTTGGGAGCAGGCATTATCTTGAAGAGTGAAGTTGACAAGAGAATCACTAACCTAACTACTGCCGCTGCTATATGGTACGCCGCAGCAATCGGCATGGCAATAGGCTATGAATACTACTTTTTGGCAGCTGTGGCTACAGCATTTGCCGTTGGAGTGCCGCGAATACCTCATATTTCAAAATTAGTGAAAAAAGATGAAGAGACCTAGATTGCAGATTATAATAATTCAATATTACATAATAGTTACCGCCGCTACACCATATGATTTCTTACCATTTATAGATTGGATAATTGTGAGATCATGCTTGCCGTTGCGCGATGAACTAAAAAGGTTATCCTGCAGATGTTGCTGCAATACTAAGGAATGGCTGGTATGGGAAAAGGACAGATTTTCCACTGCTCAGAGGACGCAGTAGCAACTTGTGCACTAGTAGTAAGCAGTGGAGGAGTAGTCGTCTACCCAACCGATACGATCTACGGGATAGGCTGCGACCCATACAATGACTTGGCAGTCAAACGCATCTTTACAATAAAAGGAAGAAGTGAAAAAAAACCATTACCTATTCTGACGTACAGCATGCAAGACGCAGAAAGAATAGTGTCCCTTGGCCAAATCGGCAGGATGCTTGGTGAAAGATATTGGCCTGGCGCACTAACAATAGTGGCTCCGATAATCGATCACAGAATATCACCTAGGGTCGTGGCTGGCAGTTCTAGCTTGGCAGTGCGTATTCCAGCCCACAACTGTGTCTTACTGCTTCTCAGTCACTGCAGGTATCTTGTAGGAACGAGCGCGAACTTGTCTGGAGACAGGGCGCTGAAAAGTGCACAAGAAGTCCTTAATTCGGGGCTTGAAGGATATGATGCACTCTTAGACGGCGGAACAGTGGAAAAGGGTATAGAATCCACCATAGTATCTGTCGAAGGCAAGCCTAAAATATTGCGAGAAGGGGCGATAAAATCAAGGGAGATATCGGATCTCATTGGACCGATTTAACCTTATTGTGTCCACTTATAGGTTTAGGGAAGAAGACGCACAAGACGAAATTCTCGAACTGCTTGATAAATTTGGCGACCAGGCCGCAGAGTCTGAAATAATTGAGATAAAGGGGATGATACTTGTACAGAGTTCCCTTGACCCCATAGCTGTGATTGATAATCTAAAGCAGCTTGTAGCCTCAGAACCTTGGCAGGTTCGTTATGTTCTGCGTGTATTGCCAGTACAAGTAGTTGTTCCCACCCGGCTTGACACAATAAAACAGGGGGCTAGAAACCTCGTTAAAAAAATGGGCAATGACACTTTCAGGGTAACAGTTGAAAAAAGGCACAATAACTCTCTTGGTTCTATGCAAATTGTAAAGGCAATAGCAGACCAGATCACTAATAAGGTCGATCTGGAGAACCCTAGCTGGGTTATCCTAGTACAGGTACTTGGAGGGCTGACGGGAGTATCGGTTCTTCGGCCCCATCAGATTTTCAGCTCCGTGGTTGAAAAGCGTAAGTGACAAATTTTTTTACCTTACCAGTATCGCTGCCTTTTCTAAAAGGTATTGTAGAAGTTCGCTATCATCCAATTTTGTGGTAAAACCGAGCATGCTTGCAAGCCGGATCCTCTTATCTTCACTTGGCTTCAGCACTGAATCATTCAAGTCAAATTCGCTTTTGATCTGCCTTTCAAATTGGAGTATTGATTCGATATCTTGTGAAAAGGCAATAAAACAGCCCGCAGTATCCTTCTTCAAACCAGCCCTTCTCATCGCTTCTGCAATTTGGTTAGTACCTGTCAGCCGGATTAGTAGTTCAGTTTCACATCTGTTTGTAAGTAAGATTTTTCTTTTTTCTGCTTCAAGCACTATTCTAAGTACACCCCTTACGTGTTCTTCTCCATAGACTAGGTTAGCATTTACTGCCTGTATCAATACATTGTCGTGTTGTGCACGTAGCATATCGACCAGCTTGCCTGGATCGTGCATGATCCTTTCGACACCTGTAATCGATAGATAATAGCCATCTAGTATGCTATCCACTCCTCCTCCGTGAACCACTGTGACAATCGTAACTTTATCGCCGCTTTTTACCATGGTGTTATGCCCCCGAAGTGAAGCAGAATCGACGTCATTTAACGTAATTATCAAATTACTTCTTTGCAAGAGACGGGGCTCAGCTGAAATAGTTGTTAAAAAGTCCAAGATATCCGAGATAGATGCATACTGCCGGTCAAGATTGACTGCGGGTTTGCCGACTGCTTTTTTCGCTCCGCCAAGCAGCCTTATAGTTATCATTCGTCAGCTTCTTCCTCAGTTTCTCCAACTGCAGCAGATGCCATTGAAGCCTTTTCTTGTGCCGCTTGCTTTCGCAAATGCGCAGTGATGTAACCGGCTAGCTCATTCCTTAGCACCTTTGACCTGATTATGGCAACTTCACTGATGACATGCTTATTAGCATTAAAATCAAGACCAAACTTATCTGGATATTTCTCTAATAGCTCCGTAGATATGCGCTTTATTCTGTTCATACAATACGGAAGGCAATTTCAAGGATATTTTATCTTTGTTATGTGTATCCAAGATAGGCCTCAGAGTTCTTCTGCAGCAGCTGTACTGTCTCATCATATGACATACCAATGGTATGTGCAGCTGATGCAACAACGCTGACTAAACAAGATGTAGAGACCGCTGGCTTGTTCTCAAAACATCTCGAGTATTGCACAGGACCATCAGTTTCGACTAAGAAACGATCTCTATCTGTAATTTTCAAGAGCACCTTCTTGTCTTCCGAGTATATAAGCGGAGGACCGTATGATACATACAGGCCAACATCCATACATTTTGCCAATTGTTTCTTGCTACCTGCAAACCAGTGTAACAATGCGCTCTTGATATGGTATGACGGTAGTGTTTCTAATACGGCATCAAGCATTCTTCTAGAATGAATCGATACAGGTCTGCCCGTTAACTCTGCCAACTCAAGCATCGCACTAAAGACTTGCTCCTGCCGCCTGATAGGCACGTCATAAGTGCTGTCAAGACCAATTTCACCGACACCATCTATTGATTGTAAGTTCGACTTGAAGATTTCTTTGAAACTTTCTAAATCTTCCCTACCGGAAGCTTCTGGATGTATCCCAATAAATTGCTTGACTACGTTGCGGTGGGTATTGAATAGGTTGAAACTTCTAATTGTTGTTTCAACATCAACTGTAACAGAGCACGCGATTATTTTCATCATACTCAGGCTCGATATTATATGATGCACATAGCCTGAATATTCTTTGTCAGTGAGATGAATATGAACATCAAAGAGCAA
>DATFBV010000007.1:0-3500 GCA_035253605.1 Nitrososphaera sp. | reverse complement strand
TCGGGAACCTCAATTGGAGCAGAGTAACATGTTCGATTCTTTTCCAGCTTCATAATTTCTTCTCTGATTAGATAGTGTCTGAGATCTGTAGAGACAAGCACCTCACGGTCGAGGGAAATCGTGACAGACTCGACTCCCTGAAGATTCTCTACCACGCGGGTCTTTGTTATCACATCCGCCAAAGAGCTTGCTCTGCATAGAACATGTTTCATCGGCGGCTCGACAGTATGGTGTATCTGGGCAGCGTCATTCATTATCCTTCGGATCTGATCCATGCTGACCCTTCCAGCAATCACCAGTGTGTATACTAGCCCAGGGGAATCTCTCAATACGCCGAGAAGAGGGTCAATAAAAATTGTTTTTGTCTCTAAGAGTTGATTAAGATGCTTGCGTACAGTCTTTGGACTTAGCCCAGTAGTTTTCAAAATCTCACCTAATGACGCTCTGGGGTCGTCGACCAGAGCATCCATTATTGACAGTTCGGTGATTGAAACGGGCACACGCCTCTTACGTGGCTTGAGAGCTCGCTTGGAGGGTCTGACACCCAAAATCTTCGCAAGATTATCGATAGCTTCGCGCTCATTTTTAGTCCATAATCGTGTATGGATTCGACCATCTACTTTCCAGGCTACCCAAGACACATCTGGCGCTGCGAACGCCGCTAGTACAGACCTCCGTGAAAAGTTATTATCATGAAAGAATAGCAGGAGATCATCGCGGTCAAATACGCTCGAATCTATAACTAACATGAACCCTTGGAGGATCCCATTTTTCTTCAAGTGGTTGAGCCGGTCCCTAACAGCAGGAGCAGAAAGTGAGACTCGCCTGCCTAGTGACGCGTAGCTTTGGCGCGCATTGCCATATAGCGCTACGAGCATCTGAAAATCCTTCGAGTCCACTGCTTAGTTTGCGCTCATCTTGAATATAAAATTCCCTAAATCGAAAGTTGAACCTAACGAGATGATAAATCCAGCGCAATCGAAGGAATATACCATGCAAAAGAATGAATCTTCTGCAAAAAGTAGTGCAAAGCAAATCGTAATGGAGTTCATACATGCATTGGAGCGAAAAGACTTCAAAACTGTTAGAAGCTACATAAGCGATAATATATCGGTCCTGGCGCCTGGGCCTGTTGAAGTAACATCTTTTAACAAAGCTGAGCCATTCGTGACCTATCTGGAACACGCGGACCTGCCCCCATTAGAGATCAAGAAGGAATTCGCGGATAGCAACGATGTCTGCCTTCTCTATGAGATGACTTATCGCGAGCCGCCTTTGACAACCTTTGTATGCGGATGGTTTCACTTGGATGATGATGGCAAAATAAGTTCATTAAGGTTCGTTCTAGATCCAAGAGCTTTATTCCAGCAGAAAAAATAGGTAGGGACAAGTAGGCTATCAACATGACCATAGTGGTACACAGTCAGCCACTTGCTTGTATTTCCGGCGTTGATATTGTGACGGACAGCCTTAGCAGGCATCATAGATTTGCTCTTGCCATATTACTATGATGAAAATCGAATAAAGTTCTATAAAGAATATACATGTAAAAGCCTTCAAAAGGAGATAGGCCACTGCTTGAGATTACTTAACATAAAAATAGCATAATAATCACAATGTTGAGGAGTGCCACGCCATGAACTAACAGCCGTCGAATTGCGCTGCCACATGGATCATCTATGAATGATCCTATAGCTAGAGAGCCAGGACAAAGGGATTGGAGCGAATTTTGTGATAGAGCGGACAGGTTTCTAGAAAATACAGCGCAATATGTTCATCTTGGGGTGAACCCAGGTGATTACTATACGTCGATATGGACAAGAGATGCAGCATATATACTCAGAGACCAATTTCTTACAGGAGATACCTCTAATGTTCTTCAGTGCCTATATTTCATCTGGGCATACCAAATTGATCTGAACAACCAAAAAATAGTTTACGGCAGAGGATCCCCTGAGCTTAATTTCAGGATTCAGCATGCAGACTCTAGAACAAAGGAGAAGTTCATGGGAGCACTCCCATCTACAATATATCAACAGGAAGGTATTTCGGAAGTTTACGGTCGCAACCCGGATATCGATTCTACTGCGCTGATGGTGTCCACTACTTCATGGATTTTGGATACTTACCTTAAGGCGGGTCTGTATTCTTACTGTGATGACTTAAAGTCTGCACCAAATCCACTATCCTTTGCAGATTACATAAAACAAACTCCTAATTTAAGCAAGGACGTAAGACAATCATCTATACTTAATCAGCAGAGTATGCCTCTTCTATCAAGAGTTCTTTTGAAGCCTGCAGAGTTGATAGAATTTATCGTGCCCCGAATGGTTGTTGCTATCCACTACCTAGCAAGTCGCGATATAGATAATGATGGACTCCTTGAGCAAGGTTATAACGAAGACTGGATGGACACTGCGCTTCGAGCTGGAAAGATAGTTTATGATCAGGCTTCTTGGATACTAGCGGCCAACGATTTTTCTTCACTGCTATGCGAAATTGGAGAGGAAAATATAGCAAGCAGGTTGACGAGGATGGCAGAAAGGACAGTTAATGCTGTAGAGGAAAAGTTATGGTCGGAAGAAGACGGAGCTTACATCGATATCAAGTACGATGGAGTAGATGGCAAGAATGAAGAGGAAAGAATGCTCACGCAGGATGTCTCGCTTTACCTTGTGGCGATAACCGAGAACAGCCTTAATGATAATCTTAGCATACGATTCAAAGGTAGAAATAATAGCCACAATGTCAATGACAGATGCCAGAGTTTTAGGCATAATTTTGACAATAACAGCTCGCGCCGAGTTACTCATAAAACTATTGAAGAAAGGGCTGCCCGCACCCTTGAAACAATCAAGACTCGCATATGGAAGGACGGTGCACGGCCGCTAATTACAGAAAAGGAACTTAAAAGGACAGGCCCTTGGATATTGGATTCTAATCAATACCATAACCATACTTTCTGGCCTTGGATAACCGGAATAGAAATGCTTGCGAGAAGTAGATTTCAAAGATACGGTGAGTGCAATGATCTTCTTTCAGAGCTCACAAGAGAGAATTATTCACAGACACTTGCTTACTATGAATGGGTAAATCCCGTAACAGGTAAAGGAAGCGGGGCGTTTCCGTTTCGAACTGGCATCTCTACAATAAGGATGGCCCTAACTGATACCCTACTTTCCCGCTATTCATAAATTCTATTCGTTATGTACCCAGCTCTATGCACCTCTTACTCTTCTACAATTATGTATCCTATAGACTCGTTAAAGACATTAGAAAATGGGTGAGTGCATTCCTCATAATAATAACATCGATCACATTGCAAAACTGACGCTTCAGACAGCCTCTGCTGTTTAACTTGCCGAGCTCTAGTATACTCACGTTACACTGAGCAGCAGGGATACCGAAAGCATGATAATGATTACAACTAGTACAGCGATGATGCCGTAAATTTGGCATTGTTTTTTCATTTTAATTTAGTCAGTTTTCAAACAAAAAAA
>DATFBV010000006.1:0-28517 GCA_035253605.1 Nitrososphaera sp. | reverse complement strand
CTGGCATATAAGGTACAATAACAATATACTTTATACATCTCTAATGTGCATCTATAATAATGCTTACAGAACAACAGCTACACTTTGCAGAGAAGATTGCAAGCCTGAAGGACTTTGATGAGACCTTTGAATTAGTGAAGGCAGTAGTCCTACAAAAGTTCAAACTTCATCGAGCAGGACTAAGTCTGATATTGCAAATTATGCCAAGCAGTCTTGGCGCCTACCATATGCTAGGCTCAAATGCAATAGTGGTCAATACTTATCTCTTGACTACATTGAAAAAGATAGTCAAATCAACTGAAGAGTATAACTCTTACATATTCATGGTGCTGGCCCATGAATACCTCCACAGCCTTGGGATTGTGGGTGAGAACACTGTGCGCCAGATGACTTTTGAGCTATGCACATGGATGTTGGGTAATGATCATGCTGCAACCAAGATGGCAAAGAATGGTCCATCTGCTATGTACCCTGAGTTAAGGTCATTGATGCAGTCACAGTTTGGTATGGATTTTCAAGTTGTCAGGAACTTTGACAGGACCAACCAGACCTATATCCAATAATCTCATGTGTTGTATGACGTGTATATATTTAATGTTGATTGAGCGACACCTTGAAGAGAAATAGTGAGGTGGATAAGAGATTTAAAGTTGAAGACGTCGTCTTTGCCATAAAAGTATCAGCCGGTCTAAGAAAGAATGTGTTTTAAGAATATAGTAAAAATGATGTTGAAACGCATCTCTTGCTCCTATAAGGAGTACAATCGAGCTGCTGTTGGGTTGACTGATTATAGACGGGGTAAAGGTTTTGAGCAAGCTAGCTCACCTTTTAGATTATGTAAAAATTACAACAGATGATACTCTTTCTTCACTATATTGTGCTTGAGAAAGTATAATAAACATTCAAGTACTATATGTCTTATATGATGATTAAGAATGGGGCAGAATATATTGAAAGCCTCAGAGATAGGAATCTCAAGGTATACCTTTTTGGAGAGCTCGTAAAAGAGCCAGTTGATCATCCAATGATCCGGCCATCAATAAATGCAGTGGCAGAGACCTATGACCTTGCGGTAGAGGAGCCAGAACTTGCTGCACCCCATTCTTCGCTAACTGGAATGCAAGTTAACAGGTTCTTGCACATAACAGAAAGCGCACAGGATCTAGTTGACCAAAACAAGATGCAAAGGAAGCTTGGACAGATCACTGGTACCTGCTTCCAGCGTTGCGTAGGCATGGACGCACTTAACTCATTATATTCAACTACTCATGAAATCGACCAAAAACATGGCACTGAGTATCATAATCGCCTAGTGGAATTCGTCAAGATGCTGCAGCGAGAAAACTTGATGATCGCTGGTGCCATGACTGACGTTAAAGGTGACCGTGGATTGTCGCCTTCCCAGCAGGAAGACCCTGACATGTTTGTGCACGTGACAAAGCGTGATAGCAAAGGCATATACATCACTGGTGCAAAGGCCCACCAGACTGGCATTATTAACTCCCATTGGGTAGTAGTCATGCCGACAATGAGATTAAAGTCTGAAGATAAAGACTATGCAATTATTGGGGCAATCCCTGTAGATGCTCCTGGCATCACCTACATCTATGGCAGACAGTCCTCTGATACAAGGAGTATGGAGGGAGGCAACATTGATGCTGGCAATGCCATGTATTCCGGCCAAGAAGCCATGATAATTTTCAAGGATGTTTTCATTCCAAACCACCTAATATTCATGGATGGCGAATATGAGTTTGCCTCAATGTTGGTCGAACGCTTTACCTGCTATCATCGCAGAAGCTATGTGTGCAAGACCGGTCTTGGCGATGTCCTGATTGGAGCCGCTACAGCCATTGCAGACTACAATGGTGTGGCAAACGCCTCACACATCAAAGACAAGCTGGTTGAAATGACACACCTCAATGAGACGATATTTGCTGCAGGAATTGCATCTTCGTACCAAGCACACAAAACATCAGCGGGCAACTGGCAGAATGACGACATGCTAGCAAATGTCTGTAAGCACAACGTTACACGGTTTCCATATGAAATAGGCAGGCTCGCCCAAGACATTGCAGGCGGACTTATGGTGACGATGCCGTCTGAGAAGGAGTTTCGCAATCCTGATACTGGACCGCTGCTTGAAAAATACCTGAAGGGCCGGAAAGGCATATCAACAGAGAACAGGATGAGGATATTGAGGCTGATTGAAAACATGACTCTTGGACGAAATGCAGTAGGCTATCTGACAGAGTCAATGCACGGCGCAGGATCGCCTCAGGCGCAAAGAATCCAGATTGCGCGCCAGATGCAGCTTGAAACCAAGAAAAAGTTTGCAAAGAGGCTTGCACAGATCAAGGAAGGTGAGGCTGAAGTAATAACGCCTGAGTCTACAGAATACTTTGATAGAATATTCGGTAATAAGAATAAACCAAAGTAAGTATGTATAGATAAGTTAATACAAAACTATCGACCAAGCAATAGCTTAGCCTATATCTAACGGTTTTTCAGCCATTGCTTTTTACTTTATCTTTCAGGGAATTTAATCTCAAAAAGGATTATTTATCAGTTCAGCATAATTATCATGACTTACTCTGGGGTTGTGTTGATTGAAATTAAACGAAGCTCAAATTGAGGATATCACTGGGAAAGTTTTTCGTACTATAATTAGCAATGGCAAAGATGGTATACTGCAGTCAGAGCTTTGGAAGGAGCTTGACTTGACAAGCCGTGATGGCTCCCGAGTTGCAATCCGGCTTGAAAAACAGTCATTGATTCGCCGTGAAAAAATGCTAGAAAACGGCCGGTGGACGTACAGACTTTTTGCAGTAAAGCTGCCTGTTGACACTACAAGCATTGAACAGGCCCCTTGTTTGACGTGTCCTTTTGAGCACATGTGCTCTATAGAAGGTTCTTACAGCCCTACAAGCTGTAATTTAATTGAGGAGTGGCTCATCAAATCTTTTGACAGTGCAAGCCTGAAGCCTCCAAAACTTTATAAAAAATGAGACTTGCTGACGCTCGACGTGACCAATACCGGCGATTGGCAAAGGATCAGGGATACCGTGCAAGGTCAGCTTACAAGTTGCTGCAGATGAACCGCTCTTATACCATTCTCAAAAAGGGTGATAAGGTGGTTGACCTTGGGTGTGCGCCTGGGGGGTGGCTGCAGGTAGCCGTGAAGGAAGTAAGACCATCAGGGAAGGTCATTGGGATAGACCTCAAGCCGGTTGTACCAGTTGCTGGTGCAGTATTTCTGCAGGGCAACATAGAGGATCCAAACATGCTAAGCAAGATATCTAAAATTTTAGGTTGCAAGGCTGATGTTGTCCTCTCTGATTTAGCTCCAAATGTAAGCGGCGTGTGGGATATAGATCATGCAAGGCAGATCTCTCTTTCCACTATTGCGTTACAGTTCGCACAGCATGTGCTGAGAATAGGCGGAAGCAGTGTATTCAAGGTGTTTGAGGGCGACATGCTAGAGGAGTTCAGATCGGAATTACGGAAGAGCTTTGGGAAAGTGCTTTTAAACAAACCTTCTGCAAGCCGACAAGAGAGCAGTGAATTATATATCGTCTGCTTAAACTTTAAGCAATCAACCCAAAACATTCATCCTTCTTAATTGATGACCTGAAGCACAAATGACAATTTGGCATGTGCTCTAAGATCATCTGATACTTGATTGTATTGTTCTGCGCCTATTCCAATGTGGAACATCTTATCGCAATAATTTCATATATTGTTGCAAGCTATCTCCGTCAAAAACTAGTACGATACAAATACAAATAATTATAGAATAGAACAATAGGCTTTAAGACACACACTATTGCTCATATTAGCTCAAGGAGCTTTTAACTTTTGAAACAAGAAGAAGAATTGATGAAGATGGCTCTTCGTATTATATATAAATGAAATTTCTATAAGACAAGGCGCAGCTAATCTCGCTTTTAATAAAACCAATAATTCCACTTAGTAAAAAGTGGGTTAAATTAATTAATCTATAAACAATTCGATAGGTAACGACAGAAAGATGCCGTATTATGTGAATCACGCCAGCGTAAAAAGTGCAAGCAAAGAAGAACCTACTTATGGCAAGATCTTGGTACTCTGTATAGACAGGGATAATGACATTGGCTCAAAGGGCGGCATTGAGACACCAATAGTCGGCCGCGATGCATGCATCAATGCTGGCACTAGGCTTGCACTTGAAGATCCGGAGGATGCAGATTCGAACGCTATTTTTGGCGCAGTCAAGACATACGAGGAACTTGTGAGCAAGGGCTACGATGCCGAGGTTGCAGTGGTAGCTGGCAAGTTTAATAGGGGTGTTGAGGCTGACGAGAAGATAAGCCTTGAAGTGAAAAGCATACTTGAGAGATATCGCGCAGACGGCGCAGTTATTGTATCTGATGGCGAGGACGACGAGACAATCCTACCTGTAATTCAATCAAGAGTGCCTGTGATATCAGTGCGGCGTGTAATTATCCGGCATAGTAGAAGTGTTGAGTATTCGTATGCGGTGTTGGGCCGGTATCTTAGAATGCTCGTTTATGACTCCCAGTATTCAAAGTTCTTTTTAGGCGTCCCCGGCATCCTACTAGCAGCAGGCGCACTTGCCGTCATATTCGATGCAGCAAAATGGATAACTGCAATCGTTCTTGCAATTCTTGGTGGCGCATTCATCGTCAGGGCATTTGATATTGACAAGGCATTAAGCTCATTTGGCAGGCTGACTCCTACATCGTTTATTAAGATATTCTCCATCATAGGCGGTGTGCTTATCATACTTGCAGCTATTGCAAACGGTATATCCAGCATACCATCCAACATAATTACTCATGAGATGACTGCACTTGACATCGTTTCAAATAGGACTATAGTAGGAAGATTTGCCGACAGTACGATAACTCTACTGTGGATAGGAATTGCTACAATCCTAGGCGGCATCCTATTAAGCGATTGGTTCAAGGGAAGCAGTAGGATTATGTCTGATATACTGCGCCTTACTGTACTTGCGCTGCTCTATATTCCACTACTACAGTTTACATCCGTGCTTACAGAGGGGACAAACCCATTTACGCTCATCTCATCTCTACTGATAGGTCTTGCAGTATCGCTTGTAGCTGCAACAGTCCTTTACTATTATTTTAGGAACAGAAAAGGTGGCGAAGTTCTGAAACACTAATGTAAGGTGACTGCAACAAAAAATTACAATGCCACAAGAACACGGAGACTATGATCCAAAACAACAAAAATGGTTTTGTAGCTATTGGATGTCGCAACAAGAATGGTTAGACATACATAACTATGCAGTGCCTACTCTACTACAGGACCAAGAGAAAGAGCCAGCAGCAAAAGAGAATGACTATGACGAGGAATGATGGTGCAAAAAATTTACAAACAACCAGATCAATCACACACTATTGATAGACGAGCGGTCGGCTGGTGCAGTGGTATTTTATATGGAAGATAATTCCGAGCCAGAATACTTATTATTGCATTACTCCGCCGGCCACTGGGACTTTCCAAAGGGTAACATAGAGGCTGGTGAAAGCGAAAAGCAGACAGCTACTCGTGAAATTCAGGAAGAGACCTGCATTACCGATGTTGAATTTTTAGATGGCTTCCGTATGAAGATTGGATACAAATACAGACATGGCAAGAAGCTCGTGCGAAAAGAGGTCGTATTGTATCTTGCACGGGCGCGCACGCGCAAAGTAATTCTTTCACATGAGCACATCGGCTTTGCATGGAGAAAATTTGATGATGCAATGCAGCAACTGACTTATCTAAATGCGAAAAATCTATTGTCCTCTGCAAAAAAATATCTTCAGCAACGCTCATTTGCCTATCGATAAAATTCTGCTTTGGATTTCTCTTGCGACCTTGGCAGGCTGCTTGGCCTCAACTATTGACCTGCCAATTATTAAATAATCTGCGCCGTTTCTGATTGCCTGCTCTGCATCACCGCCCTGCGCTCCAACTCCAGGTGAATATACCGGCAGCCGCCCTACTACCTCTTTTAAAATCTGATCTTGGGTTGCACCCACCACTACGCCATCGACACCCGCAGTCTCCGCCCTTTCAAAAAACATTTCGTATAGCCCGCGTCCTTGTATTTTGAGGCCAAAGCCTTCCCTTGCCTCTGGGTGGCTCATATAGACAAGCGCAATGATACCGGCATCTGCCTTGTGTGCCTTTTGCACTAGCGAAGCAAGTGTGTCTCTGCCAATAAAGGGATTTGCTATGGCAGCATCGAAGCCCATCTTTATTAGGTGGTCGACAGCAACGGCGTTGGTGGTTTCAATATCGTTCAGCTTGATGTCTGCTATCGATTGTAGCCCAAAAGAGTGGGCTAGTTTGTTTATGCGCAAAATTTCAGATGCAGAGAGCGGCAGGATGATATGGAAGTTCATCTTGACGGCGCAGATGTGGTGTTCGACTTCACAGATGGTCTTTGCTGCAAGTTCTGGCAGCCTTAGATTGCCTCGTGGTATAGGATCAAGGGCAAGAACTATTGGGCTTTTTTTTTCTATAGTCGCTGCAGCAATTCTTTGGAAAAATGGTCTAGTCATAGGTCTTTACCAGCGGGTGATCCTCTGCCAGTCTTATCACCTTAAGATAAACGTATCCATGTTCATCTAGTCTTGTTAAGAATCTTAGCTGATCGCCCCTTTGACTACTGTAGCGCAAAAATGGCTCCTTTGGCTCTTCTTCCACAGTTACATAGTAAAAGTAGGAAATGGTCTCATTATCGTTTGCACTCATTGCACTGCCTAGCACGATCTTACCTCCGCGTTCTTTGAACAGAAAGAGCGGCAAAGGGGGCTCATCGTATATTGTCTTATAGGCTGCCACCTTGGCAAGGCTTGGTAGATCCTTAAGCTTTATGACTGTGTAACCTGATCGTTTGTCAATCCTAGCAGATCTTGCAAGCGAGCGGGGGAACTTTTCTACCTTCAAAATAGGCGAATAAACATATGTAGGATTATCAACTGAGCTGGCAAGTAACACTTCTTCAATGCCGTTACTTACTCTATAGGCCAGGTACTGGCTATCTTTTGAGTCTTCTTGTGTATAATAGATCACAGGCCTTCCGTTGATGATATCAGTCTGAACGGCAAGCACTTCGTATCTGTTAAACTGAAGTGAAAATGCAGGCAAAGGAGTCCGCTCCAGAGCGCATACTAGCCTGCCAAAATCCCTGAGGCTTGCCAGCGCAATGTAGCATGGAGCCTTAAGCTGCAAATCGCGATATTGTTAATACTTACGGTATTAAAGTCATCCGTTGGGGTAGAATAATGTCATTGGAGAAAGTGGACGGGCTTGTAGAGCAGGCCAAATCAATTGTTCTTGAAAGTAGCAATCCTGACAGGATGTCTCTATGGCGTGCCTACGTGGCCCTTGAATACGCTATATTGGATCTGAAATTACGTCATGGACTTGAGGGGAATCCTCCCCCAAAGCCTGTCAAGTCAGCAGACCTTGTTACAGCAAAATCAATGATTGGTAGGCTTAATCTATCATCCTCCAGCGACAAGAAAAAACTACTCTATGACCTGCGTTTATGCAGAGATATCGTAAAGGCACTGGTGGCAAGTAAGCTACGATGATGACCTGCGGTCTATGACATCATTGACCTCTCTTCCTGTGCCAATTAGAGTCACCTTCAGACCTGTCTCGCCTTCGATGTCTTCAATGAATTTTTTTGCATCCTCAGGTAATTTTGTGTATTCGCGCAGGCCTGCAGACCGTGGGAAAATGATGTCCATCTTTGTGACTGCAACTTGCGTTGCGCTATTTAGCCTGATCGCTTTCTTGGCAAGCTCCATGTCAAAAGGCGCAGCCCTCCTCTGCCTGCCTGTGACGCTCCCATGCTCTATCCAGCCGCGCTTTCTTGCCTCTTCTTCGCTCAACTCATTCCCAAGAGGCCCGCTGCCAACACGTGTGACATATGCCTTAAAGACCACTAGTATTTCGTCAACTCTTTTTGGTCCTATACCAATATGTGAACAGATGCCAGAAGCAGTCACGTCACTTGATGTGACATAGGGGTAGCCGCCGTGAAATAGCGACAAATAAGTACCCTGTGTCCCTTCCACTATCACCCTCTCATTGCTGTCTAGAGCATAGTTAACTGAATTGCTGACGTCTTCCATGTAAAGCGACAATTCTGGAATGTCTTTTGCAAGCTTGAGTCTCCGGAGTGCTCTGTCAGCATTAGCTGGGCCAGTTCCAGTCCCTGTAGTGCCCACCTTGCTCTTAAGGTAGTCTTCACCTATGTCACGGTCAATATGCATTTGCTCAATAATGCCGCACTGACTGTCCACAAATGTCCTGTCATCTGCATGAAACTTCTCTATTTCACTTACCAAAACCTGCGGGTTGACAAGCACTCCTGCGCCGACCAAAAGTCTAGTTGTAGGGTTAAGCACAGCACTTGGTAACATACGCACCTTGTACTCCTTTCCTTCGAAAGTAAAAGTGTGACCTGCGTTTGGGCCAACGCCTCCACGCACAGCAACTGCAGGGTTGTCCTTTTTCGCCAAGTAGGCTATAATCTTGCCCTTTCCTTCATCTCCGTAGAATCCGCCAACTGTAACAAGGCATGGCATAAGGTTCTCTCCTACTAACGTAGTTATTTAATTCATCCTTAAAATAAGATAAAAATCCCTCCATCATGCAATATAATCATGAACAATGCAGCTGGCAACATCATCCATATACTTGCAGATCAGCCGGATTTTTTGCGAAAACAAATGCTGAAAAACCGTCTCAAAGAGTTCTATGAAATGAGCGGTGAGGAAAAGAGCGAAATGATAAACATGGCATTAGCAGCAGCGCCCACAATAGATCCAAATAAATTATCTATACTTTTCAAGACTTGGCTTGAATTATTATCAGAATTTGATGCTGAAAAGCGTGGAGTAATGTTCCAGACATACTGCATGCAGATTTTGGCAAACCCTTACTCTATTGCAAAGCTTGACTTTAAGTCATTGACTTCTGCTTTTATGTCACTTGATCAAGTACAGCGAGACCGCCTCACAGATTCGCTGCATGAAGTGCTCCTCGGTCTGCCAAACAGGAGCGAAATACTAAAGATAATTCCAGAGCACTCGCTTAAAACTGTCGGGCTGAAATGATATTAGTGATGATGGTGGTGGTCGTGTTGCGTTTCAGGGTTGTCCGGCTTTTTTTCTATTTCACCTATGCCCTTTTCAAGTCCAAAGAACGCTCTCTCATACTTGCGGAGTGCCTTTCTATGTTCTGGCAGTGACATATCTAGTCTCATCTCGTTCATGACCATGACGGCATAAGTAGTCCACTCCTTCCAGCATGCCGAGCATGCAGGATACTTCTCAGCAGCTGGATCCTCGACAATCTCTTCAAAAGTCTTACCACACCTCAAGCAAGTCTTACTCATCTGCAAATGGTGATGCTCTGGATATTATAAGTTGTTAGATTGTAAAACTCCTAATCCTAGCTATTCCTGGAAAATGACGCACTAATCCTACTAGATATATAAGATAGCAGTAAAAAAGTACCGTGCCCTTAACGCTAAGCCAAAATTTGGCAACATTATTATACTTTCTGGGCTCAAAATTGCATATGAAGGTTCACTGTCCTGACTGCAAGGAAGCTGCAGAGCTGGCAGATGATTTTTCATTTGTAAAGTGCTCTAACTGTTCATTTGATATGACTTATGGCGAATACGTAAAATACATAGCCTACAAAGACTCGCGCTACCGCGATATACTTTCGGACTACAAATAAACCTAGAAAACTCTTCAAGGCTATGGTTGAAGAAGAGGTTTATATGAGGTACATTATAGGTTTTTCAATTATAATTATCCAAGGTAGTAGGCACTTCTCATAATATTTTACTTTAAACAATCAATTGCTATAGGGAGAGAGATATATTAGTCAAAATAGAGATAAGTGAAAACAGGTAGGTCTTCAAGTTTGACGTACAAGCTCTCCAGTTTGTCGAGTTCTTAGAGTCAGATACAACTTGGCGCCTTCATCTTCGTCGCCAAACTCATCTTCCTCCTCTTCGTTAAACTCTTCATCAAAATTGTCATCAAAGTGATTATCGTCTTCTTCGGACATGGTTGACTGAGGTTAGTCCACTGAACACTTGTTATAAATTTTACCAGCTAGTTTCCTTGGAACTCTTTACTTGTCCGGCTTTTGTCTAATAGTTACCATGCAAGAGCAAAGGGATACAGTGCACCGCTTTATCTGCCCCATATCCTGAGGTAAGCTTGCCACTATCTGTGTGTGAAGCTCCTGAGGGTGGAGACATTTAGTACATAGAGGCTCGTTGTATGGCAACTGCCGTAATGGTATGCGCCCCATGAGGTATTAAGTTAATCCAGTCAGCTTTTTATAGCCAGGAGATAATTTCATGCAATCATATGGGCCGAGTAGACAAGGGCGTCAACTGCAGTGTTGATAACTGTGGGAACCAAGCTGAACGCTCAATGAGTGGAATTAAGGCCGGCATGGCCCCAGATCTGGGATTGGGCGGTAGCAAGAGGGTCTATCTCTGCAGAGATCATTATAAAGAATGGAAAAAACTTACTAAGGAAGACAGAGAAAACGAAAGGGCCAGATGGGCTTAAATTAGATATAAGATTAGGATTGGATTAGGGTTAGGATACATGCGACTGCTGCAGCTCCATTCAGATTTTATTGAATATGAGCCAATTGAAAAGGAGATCAAGGATGCCGAAGAGATCGTATCCAAATCTAACATCCGGCTCGAAGATTTGGTGGTAGCTTTTATAGCAGTTGAGAACAGAGACGATGAAAGCGTTGCCAAGATAGCAGTCGATGAAATAAAGAAATATCTTGATATGGTCAAAAGCAGCCGCATACTAATTTACCCTTACGCTCATCTGAGCTCTGACCTTGCACCATCAACCCTTGCAATTGATATCATCAAATCTGTTGAAAGCTTCGCCAAAGGATCAATAAACCAAGTCTACCGTGCGCCTTTTGGGTGGACAAAGTCGTTTAACATCAAGGTAAAGGGCCATCCTCTGGCTGAGAGCTCTAAGGAGATTTCAAAGCAGGAAGAAGAGCATAAACATGTTGACCCATTGTATGGAGAAAAGGAATCATCTGCACTCAAGGATGAGGAAAAATTACAGTCATTGTGGTACATCGCGCAGCCCGGTGGACAGATGACTCCTGTCAGCAAATACAACTTCAAAAAACAAGACCAGAATCTTCAGATGCTAGTAAACTATGAAACAGCAAAGAACAGAGCAGTCAATGAACATCCCGCACACGTCCGGCTGATGAAGAAATTGGCGATAGCCGATTACGAACCTGCATCAGATGCTGGTAATATTCGCTACTATCCAAAAGGCAGGCTTATGAAGTCGCTTATCGAGCAATATGTCACGAGGCGGGTAATGGAATATGGTGGAATTGAGGTCGAAACACCCATAATGTATGATACCAAGCACCCTTCGCTTCAGAGCTACTTCAACAGGTTTCCTGCAAGGCAATACAGCATCACTTCAGACAACAAACAGCTGTTTCTGCGTTTTGCTGCCTGCTTTGGCCAGTTTCTGATGGCCAAGGACTTCAATATATCATACAAGCATATGCCTGTGAAATTATACGAATTGACAAGATACTCATTTAGACGCGAAAAAAGTGGTGAGCTAGTAGGCTTGCGACGATTGCGGGCATTCACTATGCCTGACTGTCACGCACTTTGCAGAGACTTGGATCAGGCTAAGGGGGAGTTTATCAAGCGCTTTGAGCTGTCAATAAGCGTGCTCAACGATCTTGGCCTAACAATCAAAGATGTGGAAATGGCCATAAGATTCACAGAGGACTTTTACAATGAGAACAAAGATTTCATGACCGATCTTATCAACAGGTTCGGCAAGCCAGTGTTAGTTGAAACATGGAAGGAGCGCTTCTTTTACTTCACACTCAAGTGGGAGTTCAATTTCATCGATGGTCTTGGCAAGGCATCAGCTCTTTCTACCGACCAAATAGATGTGGAGAATGGCGCACGCTATGGCATAGAGTTCGTTGAAGAAGACGGCACCAAAAAGAACCCGATAATATTGCACAATTCACCTTCAGGCGCGATCGAGCGGGTAATCTATGCGCTATTGGAAAAATCAGCCAAGATATCCAAAGCAGGTGGCATTGCCTCGCTACCGCTTTGGCTGTCACACACACAGGTTCGTATAATACCAGTCAGTCAAGAGCATATTGCATACTGCGAAAAGATACTAGCAGAGCTGACTGAAAACCAGATAAGGGCCGACATAGACGATCGTGATGAAACAGTCGGCAAAAAGATACGTGAATCTGAAACCGAATGGACACGCTACACTATAGTCATTGGCGACAAAGAAATCAACTCTGACAAGCTGATTGTACGCGACAGAAATGAGGGTAAACAGCGAGAGTTTACTCTTCATGATCTGATAAATGAAGTCAAGGCACAAACAATGGATAAGCCCTACCTTCCCTTGAACCTTCCGCTGCATCTATCAGCTAGGCCGCAAATCATTGTCTAGCATATTTTCGAGATAATATTCTGTACAATGTTTGAGTAGCCAGTGTGCCTTCTCGGTAGTCGCAATTTTTCAAAGCAACTTCGACCATATCCATTCCAATCAAACAGGCTGATAGATCTATCGCCTTAATCAGTTTCAGTACCTGAAATGGATCCAGACCGAATGGTTCTGGCGTGCCAGTGCAAGGTACATAAGGCAGGTCGTATACGTCAATATCAAATGAAATGTAGATCTTTTTACTGGCAGTCGCCTTTTGCAAATACCTTGCGACACTGTCAATATCATTGTGCACCTCCCATGCATCAAAGGTTGTGACAGCATTTTTGCTAGCGGTTTCGTTTTCTTCTTTGTCTGTCTGTCGGATACCTATTTGGATCAAATTTTCGCCTGGGATATACTTGAGCAAATGGTAGAAGGGAGTGGTGTGGCAGATCTTCAAGCTTTCATAGTTGGGCTTCATGTCCCGATGAGCATCAAAATGTATCACTATTGGCTCTTCTTCGGCAAGTGCCTTTAGTTGATAGTATGATAGCGTATGCTCGCCGCCGAGCATAACTGGAATCTTGCTATTGTTACGTAGTGAAGCAACTACCTTTGGGATTGTTGAATCAAGATGGTCAAGCATCTTGACGATGCTCTTTGTTTTGGGCAGTTTTAGGTCGCCAAGATCAAATATGCCAACAAGGTCATGAATATTGGTCTTTTCATCTAGCATGAATGTCTCGCTCTGGAGGGCAGAAGTCCGCCTTATCGCCTCTGGTCCCCTCGATGTCCCTTTGCCAAAGCTGGTGGTGATGTCAAGAGGCACACCATAAACAGCTACATTTGATTCCCTGAATGAAATTCTGACCGGTATGTCCGCAAAGCTATAACCTGCCTTTGTCCCTTCCGGCACAATAAATAGCGAAAGTATATTCAACTCTCACACAATCTTCAAGACCAGTTGATAATAAATTATGATGACTGCTTGCTCCAAAACAGCTCGTCAAGACTCTGTTGTCGCGGCTTGCCCAGTACTGACTTGAAGTCAAAGTTCAAAGCAGACAGCACCTGCTCAAATGTAGACTCCATTGTTTCAAGATATTTTTCGGTGTCAATTTCTTCCGGCTTGGAAAGCTCGACTGGCCTGACGCCGTCGCCTGCCTTTATTTTGACATAAGAAATGATGTCACCGGCTCTAACCTCGCGTTTGTTTGCGTCCGCAAGCATCTTGGCAGCTTTGATATGTTGTGGCAGTCCTTTGTAGATGTCACTACTGTTGCCGTCCACAGTTTTGGAGCCCGTCTTTTTGCCATATGTACTCAATGATTTGTTGATCGTAACATTGAAGCTCAATTCCTCAAGTGAAATTTTGTGTACTTCCAAGTTCTTGGCATTTTCTTGAATAACATTCTTAATTTTTTGTTTGGCATATTCAAAATCTTTCTCCGAGTTAATCTTTCCAAGTATTTCCAGGATATCATAGAATGCCTTTCTGATAAATGGTGGAGTATGTGATTTTTTGCCCGTAAGACCCTTTACATCAACCGTTCCATCGGATAGGACACCAAGGTAGTTCTTTTTTAGGTCGCTGAATACCACATAGCGGTATTGCTTATCTATTTCAAGGTCTACGCCTAGCGTCTCTCTAGCCCACTGCACCAATTGGTCTATGTGCTTTTGATTCGGATTGCTGAGGAAAATGCTGTCAGTGTCACCATAAACAACCTGAATCCCAATCTCTCTGCATTTGTTAATGGTTCTGTTAATGGTTGTCCTGCCAAGGGCAGCAGTAGCATCTGCCACAGGCAGGCAGTAGAGTGGGAATATTGCTGCGCCCATGACGCCATAACTGGCATTGAGAATGACTTTGATAGCCTGGCTTACCACATTGTACAGCTTGCGCTCCTCTGGTGGAATTGTCTTGTCCTTTGATAGGTGTTTGTAATAGTTGACTCTCAAGTCACGAAGCGATCCTATGAGAAACGAAGTCAAACCTTTCCTGTGCTTGCAGACCCAGTGAGTTGTACCTTCTACTTCGTTTTCCCTACAGTCTTCATGAGAGCAATTGATAGTTTCGTATGATAAATTATGCACTTTGATAATGCTAGGATAGAGGCTCGCAAAGTCTAGGACAATGACATTAAAATGTATGCCGGGTACAGGCTCAACAACTTCGCCACCTCGGTATTTTTTTTCTTTAATGATGGCTGTAGTCGACGCAGTCCCCTTTTTTTCCAGCTCGCTCCTGCTCGGTATTAGCTCATTTCGCTGGCGATGTTCGTAGTACAAGATGCCCCTGATCCATTGGTTGACGCCAAAGCGGGAGATATCATCTACTGACAGCCGTCCAATCCTTGCAATGACTACCAGCAGTTTCATTAGCAGATTGTCATTAAAGCTGGTCAGCCTGCATGTGAGATCGGCATCCTTGAGGCAATATTCCGCTAATCTCTGAATGGGTAAATCGCTTATGTCCCCCTCAAACTCTATTTTTGAGTCACCCAACAGTGCTTCGCTGATTGCATTGAGGGTATGGTCAGTATAGGCACGGCTGAAAGCATAGATCTGGATCGACCTGTTGTCAAATGTCCTGTAGAGGTCTATGTGGATGCCATGCCTGATACCTACTGGCTCTGCCTGCATTCCATGTTTGATAAATGATTCTTTTTTGACCATGATGGGCACCTTGTCCTTTGGGATCGCAACGCCGTTAGGATCAATGCGAGAATCCTGAGAGCGTGCATAGAGATAGGGCAGATCAAAGTCGTCACCATTGAACGTGACTATAATAGGATAAGCATTGATTATCATGAATGCCTTTTCTATCAACTCTTTTTCAGTTGCGCAGGGTTCTGCTTCAGGAATTAGCGATGTACCATCGTTTGGTATGTTATTTGTTAGCACGAGCACTTTCTTGAAACCATCACTTCCAACAAACCCTACAGCTGTTATACGCCTGTCATGATCACGTGCATTTGGCATTCTCCCCTCTTCAGTCTCAACCTCAATGTCAATAGCTACTCGCTTCAGCTCTGGTATTGGCTGATTGAGAAGTTTGGCCCAGTTTGTAATGTATTGTCTATATTCCTTGCCTGCCTCTCCCGCCTCTTTTATCTTGTCCCATAGTAGACTCCTGAGCGCAGATTGCACCTTCTCAGAAATAGGGTACTCAAATGGAGTTATCTGCTCGTTATTTCTAACGTAATATGAACCTGGTATGAGGGCCCTGTCATAGAGATAGTTCTCATGATATTTGATATCGGCTTCCCATGACGTCACTTTTTCACGAAAGCTGTAGTCCGTACCCCCTATTGAGAGAGGATCAGGTGCAATGACTTTGAGGACTTCAATTTCCTTGTCAAGGATGATATCTTGTTTCTTGACCCGTTTGATTATGAATTTAGTCTCTTTTTGTGCAACCTGTTCGGCCTGCTCTGCAAAGTCCATCTTTGTATAGCAGTAGGGCTTATGGTCAGTTCTGTCGCGCCATTGGTAGATAATTTTGTCTTGCGGATCATAAAACTTCAGGTAGACTTTCTTCTCTTCCCCCGAGTAAACTGCGGATAGCAATAACCTCGGCTTGTTATCTTTGGGCAACTCCGGTAAGCTGTCAAATCCTTTTCTACGATCTGATACAAATTCCTCCTGCTGCTGAACCAAGTTACAGAGTGTTTGTCCAAAGATCGATATTAAACGTTTTATCTAACAGATGGATTCATGTTGCATGTGGACTGCAAGGTCGCGATAATTGGCGGTGGTGTGCTTGGAATGTCAATTGCATACTTTCTGTCAGCACACGCCAAGGTTCCTGAATCCATAGCACTGCTAGAGCAGGAAAACAATATTGCGCAGCATAGCAGCAGCAGGAACACTGGAAAGGTGCATGCTCCATTTCTGTATGACCCTATAAAAAAGAAGACTTTTGCCAAGGCTGCAGCGCTTGGCTACGAGATGTGGCAAAAGTATTCCAGTCATAATAGAATGCCGTTTAGGCGTGATGGTGTCCTTGAGGTTGCACTTAATGACAAGGGAATAGACCGGCTGTATAAGTACATGGAGTGGGGGATAGCAAACGGCCTTACAAAAAATGAACTGCAATTGCTTGACAAAAATGAAGTGGCAAAAATTGAACCAAACGTGCGGTGTGTCTCTGCAATCTATTGCTCCAAAGATGCATCTGTTAACTATGGCGCATTTACGATTGGACTTCTAGAAGATATTCAGTCGTTCGGTAGCAAGCTGCTTTTGGGACACAAGGTCGAGCGGATATCATCATATGGCCAAGGAGTCTATTCGATAACTACGAACCAAGGCAAAGAGATCAAAGCAGAGTATCTTGTCAATGTGGCCGGCGGTAACTCGATGGACATTGCCCAGATGATGGGTGTTGCACAGGGCTACACCGACATGCATTTTAGAGGGGAGTACTGGCAGGCACCACCAGAGTACCATAACCTGACAAAGCTATCGATCTATTCTGTTCCTAAGCACCCAGAATATCCCTTTCTTGATCCACACTGGATCGTGCGAGCAGATGGCAGGCGTGAGGTGGGGCCAAATGCCATACCTGTGTTCGGCCCATATGCCTACGGCTGGCGTAGGAACTTGATAGATATGTTACCAAAAATAATGGAGTCATCTCATACAGCTGCGCGGAAGATTTTTTTTGACAGACAGTTTCTGTCGCTTGTAAGCACCGAGCTGAAGAGCTCTTTATCCAAGACAATGATGATAAACAGAGTGCGTGAATTTTTGCCGCAGCTCAAGCCATCTGCTTTTACCCAGCGTGGAACAGCCGGCATAAGATCATCAGTCATTGACAAGACCGGCAGATTTGTACCAGACACGCTCATACTCGAGCGTGATTCTTCGCTCCATGTGCTTAACTATAATTCGCCGGGAGCCACAGGTGCACTACCTATGGCAGCTAATATTACAAGTAAGATAATAAGAGCAGATGTACTGCAAACAAGCGACAAGCCAAGGTCACTATGGGATGCTACCGAAATTGCCAATAGAATGAAAGCATGATCGATTTTTTAAGGTACTGCCTATCACGATAGCATAAATTGCTCAAGGAAGTTTTTCTTGGTGCTCTAAGAGATAAAGACGTCAAGATATCAAAGATAAAAGATTCAAATTTTCACAAAATTCTGGCAGAAGCATCATCACGCTGGATTTCATATGAGTCTGTGCCACAAATATGCGAGTCTGCAGGCATTGATAGCAGCTGGAACAGGCGCGCTTTTCAGGGTCTTCAACTTTATGTCATAGACGCAGTGGCAATCACTAGCACTAACAAGATCTTAGCTATAGAGTGGGAAGAAGACATAGCTGGCTCTGCAAGAAGTGAGCTGCTAGAATCAAGAGCGATGGTAATGGAGGCATCTGTTGCTCAAAAGGCGACCGGCAAGGCTGACAATATCTGCCTCGATGGTTCACTTGTTTCGCGTTTGACTAAAAGCAAGCCTGAAGCAGCGTCTGAAATAGTGAAGAAGTGTACAAGCTGCATATTTATATCAAAGACCTCTGAGAGCAGGCTGCAATTTGGCCCGATGGGGTCAAAGGCCGGAGACATTTACTATTATGGACACACCTGCAAGGAGGCTGGCTTCAGTATTCCTGTTGAAACACAGTTCTGCCATGCACCCTTGTTTGAAGTCTATGCAAGACTGCGCGATCATACTCCTGTTATTCGGATTGAAATCATGAGCAATGCAACTGAGCAAGAAGTAAAATCGACCTTGAACAAGCTACGGTACCATAGTGTAGCCGGCTATCCGTACTGCCTAAAGCTTGCACACAATACCTGCAAGATAACCAATGAAGATATAGACAGACTCGCAAGCATATATAGCCTGCAGAATGAGCAAGGAGCAAGGGATGCTTTAAATGAGTGAAGAACTAGGCATCCTTATCGGTGTCACCAAGCCGGATCAGGTGACATTTGAATCAAAAAGGCCTGTTAGCATCGGCGAATATGTTATTCTCAACTATGGTGGAGACAAGGTGCTTGGGCTTGTTGAAAAGTCATCTATTAGCAGTGATGCGCTAGGCAGCAGCATTCGCAACTATGAAGAGGCATTTGAGAGCAAACAGGTTGCCGTCGAGAACCGTCGAGATAAAAGTTACAAGGGGCACGTACGCATTCTTGGCTATGTGGCTGAGTTGAAAAAGTGCAAGGCAATACTGCCTGCACTGCCTCCAGAGCCTGGCACCGAAGTGTACGAGGCATCAGTTAAAGATCTTGATGCCATTTTTGCACCCTCTGGACAGCAGTGGGTAATGATAGGTACGCTTCTCCGAAATACTGCAGTAGGTGCTCGAGTGGATATCAACAAAGTCGTGTCTCGTCACCTTGCGGTGCTTGCCATGACTGGCATGGGCAAGAGCAATCTAGTCTCACTTTTGGCTAAAGAAATAGCCAGAATAAGCGGCACAATGGTGATTTTTGACTACCATGATGACTATTCTACGCTTGACATGGGGTCTAACAACATTAACCTTCTGGACGGAAGGATAAATCCGCGGCTTTTGTCGGCAGACAAGCTCGCAGAGGTCATTGAGATTCAGGAAAATGCTTCAAACCAGATGCATGTGCTTAGGTTGGCGTTCACCGAAGATGTCAAGCATCGTAAGGGCGAGGACTTTTGGGATGCACTGATCCACGCTGCATCAGAAGTTGGTGCCGACAAGTTATATCGCGAAGCAGCGGCCAAGGTAGTTGACAAGATCGATGATGCAAGGCGCAAGTTTCATACCATTTTGGATCCTACTATGACAGATCCGCTGGCGCTTCTTAAGAACTACAAGATAAATATTATCAATCTGGTAGAACTTACCGAGCGACAGGCTAACATTGCTGTATCATTCTACCTTGAAGAGCTGCTCGACGATAGGAAAAAGGCAACGCGGCAAAATAAAGGCGCCGCTAAGTCGCAGCCGCGCTTTCCAGCTCCGATACTTGTGGCAATAGAGGAGGCACATGTATTCATACCAAAGGATGAAGACACAGATACAAAGTATTTCGCTTCTAAGGTTGCACGTGAAGGGAGAAAATTTGGGTTAGGGCTAATCATTGTGTCACAGCGCCCAAGAGGAATCGATGCCAATATCTTGAGTCAGATGGGCTCGCTTGCAGTAATGCGCATGATCCAGCAGGACGACCAGATGCATATTTCTGCAGCAAGCGAAGCACTTAGCCGAGATCTTATTGATCAGCTTACATCATTAAACCCCGGCGAGGCTATATTTGCCGGTCAGTGGGTCAACTTACCTACGTTTGTTAAGGTAGACGAAGTCAAAGAGCGAAAGATAGGCGGCGATCAGAAAGCAGTAGAACAATGGAGCCAGCTGGCAGTATTGAAGCAACAAGCCGCCAAAGAATCATCAGAGTCATACATTCCATCAGGCTATATACAGGATTAGCAGTTGATGATCCTACAGAATAGAAATGTTGATATCACACATCTCTGACCTCCACCTTGGATATTCACAATTCGGTCTAGAGGAAAGAGAGGAAGATGTTTACCAAGTTTTTCATGAGGCAATAGATGTATCAATAAAGGAGAGAGTAAGGCTTGTCATTTTAGCCGGCGATCTATTTCACAATCCTCGGCCGTGCGGCAAGGCGATAATCACACTTGGCAATATGCTGAAAAAGCTGAAGGAAAAGCAGATCTCAGTTGTCTTTGTGCTAGGCGAACATGACATAAGCCGGCTTCGAGATGTGCCTTTTATTCACATTTACAGCAACCTTGGGCTTGCAAAGAAGCTCCGATATGATGAACCCTTCAAAATTGAAAATTGTGTATTGTTTGGAGCAGACAAGGAGCGGCGTAGTAGCATCGATTCACTAATCGAAAAGATGCGTCATGCGGAGCAACTTGCAAAGCAGCACGATGGCAATAAGGTGCTTGTGCTGCATCAGGGGCTGGCTGACTTTAACAAGTTTGCAGGTGAGCTCAATTCTACCGATCTTCCTGCAGGGTTTAACTACTATGCGCTGGGTCACTATCATGATCACCTCGAAAAGAGGTTTGATTTCCTTGGCGGACCACTTGCTTATCCTGGCTCAATCGACCTGACTCCAAGCGAAGGGATCAAGGAGGCAGATAAGGGCTTCATCATAACCGACATGTCTGGCAAAGAGCCATCAACACAATGGGTACTGCTTGAGAGCAGACGTCCGCAATTCTCTGCCAGAATAGACTATAGAGACCTTGCAAATGCAGTCGAGCAAATAATCAAGAAGGCAACAGCCTATGACAAAAAGCCCGTTGCAAGAATAGAGATAGCTGGGAGCAACATTGACTCTAAGGTTATAGCTGAGCACTTGAAAATGCTCAACAACTCTTGTCTTCATTACATTTGGCAGCCGCTAGAAGAGCACCTTGCTACCACTGTGTATGATTCCAAGCCAGCAGACATTGATAGTGAGCTCTATCGGTTGTCGACAGAAGCGCTTGGGTCAGACGAGCTTGCCAAGTTTACGATTGGCGAAGTATTGCCACTAGCAGCTGAGAAAGATGACAAGGCGGTTCTGGAATTACTGTGGCAGGCGTACAAGTCAAACAAATTTGGAGGTCATAACGTTAAATGATAAAGGATATTCATCTGAGGAATTTTATTGCACACAAAGACACCAAGATAGAATTTTGTAAGGGCATAACAATATTTCTAGGGCATAACGGCTCTGGCAAGTCGTCAATCATTGACGCAGTGACGTTTTCGCTCTTTGGCAAACATACAAGAAAGTCAAACAAGAATCTTGTAAGAAGAGGCGCCAACCATGCTATGGCGGAGGTGCGCTTTGATCTCAACTCTAAAGAGTTCCAGGCGATAAGAACGCTCAACGGCTCAGGCCTCCAGTCATTTTCCCAGCTTGTACTTGTATCAGATGGTGACAAGATAGTAAATAAGCCAATTGTCGGAGGCGAGCGCAGACAGTTTGGTGAGTCAATGAGTGCGGAAATAGCACGGGTGCTTGGGCTCAACTATGAAAAATTGCGTGTTGCTGGGGTAGTGCAGCAGGGCGAGCTGGTCAGGATAGTAGAAGCACAACCAAAAGACTTTAAGGAATTGCTAAATGGCCTGATTGGCATTGACAGACTCGACTCAGCTTATGAAACGATGCGCAATGCCATCGTAGGCTTCCGTGAAAGATTGCGTGATGAAATAGGCTACACTGACGAGGAAATTCCAAAGGTGGAAAGACTGCTAGAGGAAAAGGAGAAGAAGCTAAAGGAGGGATCATTGGTTTTGAAAGAGTTTGAAGATGAAAGAAGGCTGCTTGAGGAAAAAATAGGTCAACTTGACAAGGAAATAGAGAGGTTGGAGCCAGTCATCCAAAAGACGCAGGAGCTTCAGAATTGCGAAAAGTTGCTCATGCGACATGTCATTGAAAGGCGCAGCCACCTTAGTACAGAAGTAGAACGAATGGAGAGAGTAGTTATGGAAGCAAAGAACTTGTTTGATGTGCTGAAAACCAAAGAAGAAGTGCACATACGACTCAAGATGATAAAAGCTGAATCAGATGAGATCCATTCAAAGCTAGAGGAAAATGAGGGCATGATGGGCAAGCTACTTGGCTTTCTAGAGTGTGCCGGCAAACTGCATATAACGGATGGCAAATGCCCTGTTTGCAACTCTCCTGTTACAAAGGTTAATGAAATGTATAATGTCAGCCATATTCAGCTAGAGATCAGGCGCAGATCAGAAGAAAAATACAAACTTCAAGTAGCCAAAGTTGAGCTCAAGAAAGAAGAGCAACAGCTGGCAGAGCAGGACAAAAAGATAGTGACGGCAGAAAAGTTCCTAACAAACAATTCTATAAGCTCTGAAAACGACTTGATCAAGATTGAAGACGATCTCAATAGCAAGAAAAAATATCTGGCCAAACTTCCTCTGCAAATAGCCTACGTAGGAGATGATCCTTTCAAGCTGGTGATAGATGGTGTCTCAAAGACACTTGCTGAAGAGATTGCTGCATTACGGGGACAGGTGAGTGGTCTGAGCCTCCAGCAATACACAGATGCGAAGCTAGAGAGGACAAGGCTGATACAAGAATTGCAAGCTGCAAGTGTCAAAACTGGTGAGTATAGACGTGTAATAACTGACGCCCAGACAGCGATAGATTCTGCCATGCATGCAATGGAGCAGTTAAGACAGGCATCTGAATTCTCCAAAATGCTGGAACGGATGCGTTCGATGATATTCAATAGGGACGGGACGGTGGGCATTAGCCTTCGCTCGTGGGCGCTCGGAGTTATATCACAGAAGGCGTCAGAATATGCCTCGCTCTTTAATATTGGCATTTCGAGGATCGAACTTACAGAAGGGGCACGAGAAGTAGCGGTAACGTGTTATGGCAGGCAGGGTGAAATTGATATAGACTCGCTTTCCGGAGGCGAAAAGGTGGCTGTAGCTCTTGCACTTCGTCTTAGTATTGCATATATAATGGGTTCAAATAAGCTTGATTTCATCATTTTAGATGAGCCAACTGCACATCTTGACGAAGACAGGCGGAGAGGACTTGTCAGAATACTATCTGAGGCATTTAGAGAAGGTGTCGGACCGTTGGCCCAGCTAATAATAATAACTCACGACTCTGAAATTTTTGAGAACTCTGAAGTCGATCAAATATTTAGGTTTGCCATGACAGCTGATGGTTCGTGCATCTCAAGAGAATAAGAAAAAAGTGATCTTTGTAGCCTTCTTCCGACATCATAACATGTCTGCTTCTTCAAAATCACCAAACAAAATTTTTCGAAAATACTGATATCAGTGACAATTCTATTTTTAATAAATTGGCTTCTACAGATACTTCTTATTAATTTGCCAGTCTGTCATGTTTTGATCTCTTGGCAAGCAGTACTACCGTGCTGACTTTTTATAACGTGCCCAGGCCTAGACATACGTTCTATAGAATATTTCTTCGCAGACAATATAAGTTCGTGTCTTGTTCTCAACCCTGATTTGATGTCATCGGACCATTTCGCTAATAGTAAAGCGCATCGCATTAAAGCGAGGCGACTATGACCTGTTGTCTTCTGCTCCTTCTATACTGGTGGTTGATGACGAGCTGGATATAGTGTTGATCTTCAAACAGGCATTGAGTAGGCAGGGCTATACCGTCTTTGGTTTTACTGATCCTTTGCTGGCTCTTGAACATTTTAAGGTAAACTCTGCAGATTATGGCTTGGTAATAACAGATGTTAGGATGCCGCGGATGAGCGGCTTTGAGCTTGCTGCAAAGATTAAAGTTATCAAGCCAGATGCAAAAGTAGTATTCATGTCAGCATTTGAGGTAAGTGATTTTGAATTTTCAATGCCCGGAGTCAAAATAAATGACTTCCTCCGAAAGCCAGTTGATGTCAAGACCCTTGTGCGAAGAGTCAAGGTGGCTATGGGGAACTAAAAATCACATATATATTATCTTTGCAACTGATTGCAAAAAGTGGCCAACGAAGTACAAAACAGAAGTCACTAACTTCAGAATTTAGAAACATACGAGTCATGATCTGTTAATTCCGCCATAGAAAAAATTCTTGTATGAACGTAATGTTCACTGCTATGACTTGAGGGCATGATATGGCCCTGAGGCCTTCCAGATTGTGTTAGAGATGTGGTGAGCTTCAAAACCGATCGGAAATATAGAGCACTCATCTCTTGATCATACATAACATATTGAATTGACATTAATGCTATACAATGTTGGCAAGATGTGTATAACTAGAACCTTAAACTTGCAGACATTACATGCAGCTGCTTCAGGGTGTATTGGGTTTCTGAGACGTCTAGTGTACATTTTCTGTATTGCGTATATAAAAATTCTATAAGAATTCTAATCAAACCAGCAAACTTATTTTAAGTATTGAACCACACATTCTAGAATGACTTTGCTGCAAACCGATTCTCCAAGGTCGAGTTCGACTGTATAGCAATGCTTATGGTATGCAGGCGCTATATGGGTTATCCCGCGCTCAAGGATATATCACGTTGCAGCGAGCACAAAACTAATTTGGAATGATCAAAAAGAAGATATGGTGTGAGATTTATGTTAATGCCATGTCTCAAAATGAGATCGTGTATCTAAAATACCAGAACCTAGAAGACATGCTCAAGGTGATAATCTACTCCGCTCAGTCGATGATTGGAGTCATTCCTATGCTCTATTATATTCACTACAATAGCAAGCATGTCCTTTTTGTTCAGACAGGTGCAGTTGGAGGCGTGACGGTTCACTATGTTGTTGAGAATGAAAAGCCGACTAGAAAGTTCATTCAGCTAAAAAGACTCTCTGGAGAATTCACATTCGTAGATAGCATAGGAACTGATGCACAGTCACTGTATGTTCCGATATTGGGACTCGAAAAGTCTACTCTTGCCTTTCCAACCCTATAGAGGGAAAAAGTTTTAGGGCAACGTGACATACATTTTCTATCAAACCGAGAAAATCCCCCAGAAAGGCAAGACCTGCAAATGAAGTTTCAGAGGGTGACATTAACGCTTTCTTGCAAGCGATTAGGGATTTTGAGGGCTATCCGAAGCTAAGAGATATTCGGAAGATGCTTCCATCCCTAACACCACTCCAGATAAACGTTATAGCAAAGTACTTGGAAAGGTCTAGGGCAATAGTTATTGACGCTGATGGGTACATCACGTGGATGCGCAATGAAGATCCAGGACAACTGACACTAGGCGAGGTAGCTGAAATGAGTAGTGACCTCCAGGAATTACTCGAGAAGCATACTAAATAGGAGGGAGGATTAAACTTGATGTCCCCGAGATCATATGTTAAGTTTGGCTATCTGATTCCCATTGTGAAGAATACAAATAGGACAGATATTGTTGATTATTGCAATATTATTTGAGGCTGCAAACAGTGTGCAACCAAGACCAAAATAATGCATGATGGTGGTGTTTATTTTTTCTCCCTTCGATTCTTGCAGCCAAAACGAATATTGGCCAATATTATTTGAAAAACTGTCCTATGAAAATGAGAGAAAAGGATTAAACTAGAACAAGAAAGTTGGCGGCATCTTCGGTTCGAGCTTACAATGAATTGAAGACAGTTCTTATCGAGATGTCCAAATTTTGTTAAATAGTTTTATGTTTGTCTGAATAGACGGTCATATGTGTTATTAAAGCCAATTACTTCAGATCAGATGTATGCAATCGAACAAAACGGCCATTCTATTTTTGGAATGCGACGTTTTCTAATGATGGAGAACGCCGGCCACGGAGTAGCGGATTTTGTTGTCCGAAAGTTCAAGACCTTGAAAAACAAGAGAATAGTTGCGATATGCGGCACAGGCAACAACGGCGGCGATGGGTTTGTCGCATCGCGTCACCTTTCTGGGTATGGAGCCAAAATCGTAGTCATTTTACTTGGGAGCCCTTCTGATTTAAGAAGCGAAGAGGCAAGGCTTAACTGGAGCATAATCGAAAAAATGGATTCAATTGAATTAATATTTGGCAAGGAGTTAACCAGCGAGATAAAGAGTCAAATCGCCAATGCTAACATTATCTTGGATGGCATATTTGGCACAGGCATTAAGGACGAGATTAGGCAGCCTTATGCGTCTGCAATAGATGCAATAAACAAATGTAAAGCTTATGTTTTGGCAATCGATATCCCTTCAGGATTTGACCCAAATACTGGGCAGATCCATAAAAAATGCATCATGGCAGATGCCACCATAACCTTTCATCGATTAAAGGTTGGACTTGCAGAGAAGAAGAAGAATAAAAAGAAATACACAGGTACTGTGTATGTCGAATGGATAGGGATACCACCAGAGGCTGAAAAGGGGATCATATGAAACCAGCAGTAATGCAGATTGCAGTAGGCCAGATGGCCAATTTTACCTACATAATAGCTGATGAGGAAAATGGCGAAGCTGCAGTGATTGATCCTTCATGGGACTTGGATAAAATAATCCAGGCACTAAAAAAGAACAACTGGCGTGCCAAGTATATCATCAATACTCATACCCATTTTGATCATGTGCTTGGAAACGAGCAGATGGCAGAGCTAACCGGTGCCAAGATAGTACAGCACAAGAACTCGAAGCTGGAAAAAGATATTGCAGTATCTGATGGAGATACGATCGAAATAGGGAGCATCAGTCTACGCGTCTTGTTCACACCCGGTCACTCCAAGGACAGCATCTGCCTCCTATATGGTGATCAATTCATTTTTACTGGAGACACACTCTTCGTAGGCAACTGCGGAAGAGTGGATCTTCCCGGAAGTGACGCAAAAGAGATGTATGATAGCCTATTTGTTAGGCTGGCAAAACTGGACGAAAACCTCATCTTGTATCCCGGTCACAACTATGGTCCGACTTCTGTATCTACGATAGGACATGAAAAGAAAACTAACTCTGTGCTCCAGTCTAGGTCAAAACAAGAATTCTTGGAGCTTATGACCGGTAGTGAATAGATGCTCGACATAACAGCGTCTGACAGACTTGCAGTCAAAAGTTTTGCTACGAAAACTCCTGTTTTTGTGTGTGTAATCTCGTATACCGCCACAAGCGAGATTTCTGGTCTTACGGTAGCAGGGGCAAACCCCGAACTAGTGAAATATACATCGCCGGCAGATGCGGAATTTCTATATCGTGGACGCTGCAGCTGCATTAATGTTGTACCTGCTACACCTGATGGCAAGCCTACTCCAGCACTAATTACACGAACTGCATTACAATTGGCAAGGATCCCCCTTCTGGTAGTTGATGCAGGGGCAAAGGTCAAGCCCTCAATACCATATATATCGTTTGGAGTTGAACCAGGAAGAAACATCATAAATGAAAATGCTATGGACATTTCAAGCGTCAAGCGTGCATTTGAGCATGGTGAGCTGCTTGGAAAACAACTGGCCATCATGTCAGATCTAATAGTAGTAGGCGAGAGCATTCCTGGAGGCACGACAACTGCACTTGCCGTGCTGAGAGCGCTTGGCATTGATGCAAGGTTTAAGGTGAGCAGCAGTATGCCAGAAAATCCACATAATCTGAAAAACAAGGTAGTAGATTCTGCAATAGCGCGAGTTACCCCTGATGGAATTGAAGGAATAAGCTCGCCATTTGAAGCTATATCGACTTTTGGAGATCCAATGATGCCTTCCGTAGCAGGCATTGCAAGCGGTGTGCTGTCTGCAAATGGCAAGGTTATGCTTGCGGGAGGCACTCAGATGTCTGCAGTTGTAGCGATATTGAAGCTCCTCGGCAGGTCGCTAAACGGTCTTTATGTTGGCACTACGACATATGTCACAAAAGATCCGTCATCAGATCTGTCTGGCCTTGTAAGAATGGCTTCAGAGCGAGTTCCAATTTTATCCTGTGATCTTCATCTAGGCGAATCGAGCAAACCAGGCCTGCGGGCATTTGCAGAGGGGTTCGTAAAGGAAGGCGTCGGTGCAGGCGGCGCTTCAATTGTGGCTATCACAAAGTCAAGAGGTAAAATAACGGGTAAAAAACTAATGAATGCAATTGAAAAAGAATATGAAATCTCTATAGAGGCCATGCCACACTAGCTGTATTCTAACACTTCTATGGGAGTCGCAGCTACTTAGTTGTTAAGTAAATTGTAGTAGTATGTTTTTGATACGTAGCACCTATATTTGACTTTAAGCTTATGTCGCCCTCTGGAAGATAAGATGGAGTATATTCTTTGATTTTGTCTATAATATGAGAGATTCATTTGATAATAAAAACTATTGATAGAGCTTAGATATCATCACTGGTCATAACAATGAGAGATGATTATGACACTTTAATCTGCAATTTGCGTGATATAAAGGGACTCGATGGGTCGATAAAACGCCACTCCTTGTCCACTGCTCGAGTGATGCCGATCCTTGGAGTAGTGACAATACGCTTGGGCCTATTACCAAACTCGATATAAATCTGCGATTCAGAACTGGTCATATCAGTTCCATTGAGCGATGATGTGATATTGAGAGCCTGTGTG
>DATFBV010000005.1:0-45189 GCA_035253605.1 Nitrososphaera sp. | reverse complement strand
AGTTCATTCCCTTGTTATAGAGACTGCCATTATAGCCTCGCACTCCCACTCGTTGACACAAGTTTCTACAAACCAAAGCCCAAGCGCCTAGCTGAAACCAACTAGGTATAAAAGCACTATCGCCTAAGCAAGAGAGAAAGCAGTGTTCTTATCGTTATTTCTGCTAGAAGCCAGGCTGTAAAAAAGAGTACTCGTCTAATTTGTTTCTAGGGACACTTCAAATTCTTAGAACCATATATCTTTGCACACATACTAAGATCATGCTATTGCTTTGTCTTTCACATTGAACAGTCAGGCCATGATAACTGTTGTTGACTAAAGCATGATTATTATTTACTACAAAAACCACTAGCATAGGCACACTTTCTGTTTCTTGCTGACGCTCATTGAGAGATTTAAAAATGCTAATTTTGTGGATAACGATGAGAGAAATAAAATATACTACAGTGGGCCGTAAGGGATTTGAACCCTCGGCCTTTCGATTATCAGTCGAACGCTCCTCCAAGCTGAGCTAACGGCCCGGTCATTTCAAAATTGTTAGCGTTATTTAATTGTGTATCAACACCGGTACACTTTTAACCCGAATAGTTCACAATAATTTAGATCTAAAATAGGCAAGAAGAAGGTACTTTCTGAATCAGAGCTGAAAGAAATGGTCATGCCTCAAGAGGGAGAGTTGCTGGGTCGTGTGATCAAACTAGTCGGCGGCGACAACATTATCGTAAAATGTACAGATGGCAAGGTAAGAACATGTAGAATACGTGGCAAAATAAAACGCAGGATGTGGATAAGAGACGCTGACTTGGTATTGGTTGCACCATGGGACTTTCAATCCGATAGGGCTGACATTATATGGCGCTATATTTCTGCCCATGCGGAAAAGATGAAGGCTGACGGCCTGCTACAAGGTCTTGACTGATTTTTGAACTAGGAGTCAAATATCCATATATAGAACCGCACACAATTATTGTTGTTGCCGTTTGGTAAGGATAGCAAAGAGGCTTGTGCGTTACAACATATTGGAAGAGGACTCCACTTACAGCAGTAGGCGGATGCAATATTCTTGCGAGAAATGCGCCAAAAAGTTTGGCGCATGGAAGCACCTGCGGCAGCACAAGGTTGAAAGTCACTCTTATTGAACACTTAAATTATCAAAATCTTGGCTAATTAGTTTGATGTGGGCCGGTAGTTTAGTCCGGTAGAATACCTGCCTTGCATGCCGGTTACGGTAGAGGATACGTAGGTGGTCGTGGGTTCAAATCCCACCCGGTCCACTTTATCATTATAGGTGACTACGGTATTCAATTGAGCTCGTTATAGGAAAAATTGTTAGATAAAACCCACAAGCGACAATTCTACTTTTCACTGGAATGCTCTTTACATCCTTAATGCAGCAGAAAATGAAGCAAACTAATCGAGTCCGCGAGGGCGGTAAGTTCAAATATGGTCTTGAGGGGATGCTTTCTTCATGGAATACGTATATGCCGCTTTACTGCTACACAAATTAAAGCAGAATATCACTGAGGATAGCGTTAAAAATGTTGTCAAGGCCGCAGGTGTTACACCGGATGATGTCAGGGTAAAGGCTCTAGTAGCGGCACTAGGTGAGGTGAACATTGAAGAGGCATTGAAGGCAGCACCGGTTGCAGTCGCAGCAGCTCCTGCCCCAGCAGGAGGAGCGGCAGCTGCTTCTCCTGGAGAAGCCCCAGCCAAAGAGGAAGAAAAGAAGGAAGAAAAGAAGGAAGAAGAAGCCCTCGAGGGTCTCTCATCACTGTTTGGGTAGGTTTCTTTTAAGCAGCCCCTATCTTACAATATTTTTTCCCTTTTATTACATAACAAATAGTGCAGAGGCAATAATGTCGTACATGGAAGACCTTACTCTCAATGAAGTATTCCTTGATAATTACGATTCTACTATTTTTCTGTCGTTGTAGGCGAGAGTTTTGACTATATATAATATAGTAATTGCCACACAGCATTTCAAAATTCCCAAAAAATTCCGGCCAAGCAGACAGGGGTAGTATACGAGGAGGCCGGGCACCCCTAATCCTTCAATAGTCGCAGTATAGTAACGACAGTGTCACACGTATGTCCACGTGGGTATATTTCTAGAAGAAGAAGGAGGAGGAGGAGAAAATTTTATTGTGGGCTGTAGCCCTTTTCCTTTGCCTTGTTTGCTATAGCCTGAGCCTGCATTTGCGCTTTTGGCAGTACAAAGCCTGCAGTTTCAGATGTAAGGTATCCAGCCTCTGCTACGAGTGATCTTGCCTGCTGCTGTGCCTTGATTAAGAGCGGTTTTACTGTCTCAGGTGTCATGTAGCCGGCCTCTGTTGCCAACGCAAGAGCCTGCTCAAATGACCTGAGAAGTTCTTCCTTATACTCCTCGATGTGGAGCTTGAGATCTTGCTCCTTGAACTGCAGCCCTTCTGCGATCGCAAAGTTGACAGAAATGCCGGCTTCAACCGGCTTGACATTTAGCTTACTTAAAAGAGATGCAAGTGGCGTTGAAATTACATCTCCAGGTTTTGCAACTAACGTATCCTTGCTGACCCATATTGTTCCCTGATCTATCTTTGTTGGCACATTTGCAGTCTTGAATTCTGACAGAACGGGGCCAGGCGTAATCCCGGTGTTGCCTGATGGAACGAAAATTTCCTTTGTGGCAACGTCGCCACCCTTGGCAGGGAGGAAGACTTTGTTCTGTGCGAATATCAAGTTTAGCTTGAAGGGGTTGATATTTGTGAATATTAGGGCGCACTGATCCTCTAGCTGCTTACTCAGATTCTCAAGGCCTGAGACCCCTTTCACCTTTTCAAATGCCCTAATAGCGACCTTGTTCTTGATTATTCTAATCTTGATGTCATTTCTGAACTTTTTGCGAATCATCATCAATTGGGCAGCTCGAACCTTAGTCATCTTTGACAAAGCAATCACATTATACTCTGTTGGAACCCGCTGAAGCTCCTCGTACATAAGCCGCTTCTTCTTAGGGTAGTGTTTGCGAGCAGGGGGTGCCGCCGTCATCGTCTTCTGAGACATGTTTATTCTTTGTTCTCCTTAGTATTAAGAGCACTTAGCTTAGAGGCCTTGCCCATCGTGAACTTAACCATTGCATTTCTGATGTTTTTGTCTCCTTGTGGCAGCTTTTTCTCAATTGCTGCAATTACTGCGCTTGCATTCTCGGCAAGCTGTTTATCATCCATTTTCTCGTCTCCTATCTTGGCAGAGACATTGAGTTGGTTTTTTGACCTTACTCTGACAGACTTTTTAAAACGGGCTACAATGGAGTCCACAGGTGCCCCGTAAGGAAGCGGAGTTGGCATCTTGCCCTTTGGACCTAAAAACTGTCCTAGTGATCGACCAATAGTTGCCATCTGAGCAGTATCGGCTAGGAAAAAATCATGTGCCCTTACGATCTTACGTGCTTCACGTCTGTTGGTGCCAAGTCGATCAAGCTCGGCCGGATCCATAATCGCATCTACGCCTGCATTGCGGGCTCTACTACCCATGTCTCCTGTCGCAATTACGCAGACGCTAGGCTTCTTGCCTGAATTATGAGGAATTGCTACTACCTCATTGAGGCTAAATCCTTTTTTTACATCAATATCTTTGAGAACAACGGTCAACTCTGCAGATTGAGTAAACTTACGGTTTGTAGCCCCTTCTCGCGCCCTTTTCACCAATCCTAGCAATTGGTTCTGGTTTACCATTTATCTTTAAACACGCTCAAGACGTGTAAAGCCACTTTTAATCTTTGGCATTTTCTCCATGTCACCAGCAGATTTGATGTAGAGTGTAGCTATTTTCTATATCATTTACTTGTTATATGGCTAGCAAATCCGTCCTATAAGTGAGCCAATGGTCCCCCAGAGATATATTTTCTGTAGATTAGATGCTTTATGCTCCTTTGAGCACAATGTTGAGGCTACACTGGCACCTAGAAAGATTTTAGAAAGATTAGCTGGAAAATCTGAACATAGCTAATCGTCATGTATTGAAGTGTTATCTGAACAACTCTCGGCACAGCAAGCGGTGAATCTACAACAAAGTCATACCATAGCGATAAGATGTAGGCTTCCAGTGTTGCGATAAGAGGCGACATAGTCATCCTGGTTGCTTTCCCTCCTAAAGATTCCCTTTTCCTTTGCATGTAAGCTGTTATTTACAAAAAGGAAAATTGTGCTTGATAATAGTAGATCATTTCTGTCGTATTGCACGGAGTGTATATGTACATGTAACTTTTGATTATGCCTCATAGGTTACCTCGTAACTTATAACCAATGTCATACCTCTAATCCACTGCAAATTCTCACACTTCAACCAGAGTTCGTGTTCCTCTCATTTCTATGAATCAAAAGTATATAAAACTGATAAATTTCTGATATTTTTTGCGATTTGTAAGCCACTTTCTCCCACAAGTTCAGGGAAAACTACTCGGTGAGAAACGCAAAGTCCACATATCAGAGAGTAAAAATGTCTTGCGAATCAATTGTCTTCATTATCTGAAGGATGGTCTCGGCTTCTAGCACGAGAATCTTTCTTATCAAGATACATGCTCAAAAACGGTTATAATAGTACGTAAAATAACTAAGTCCATGCACGAGATACCAAAGTTTCTTGATAAACTGGTCCTAGGAGGTTAAAAATTGTGGCAGGAGGATACATTTTAGGTAATCGGGATAACGAAATAACAAGACTTGAAATGCAGGCGACCTTATTTGAGCCTCTAACAAAACAGACACTTTTGAATGCAGGTCTCAAGAAAGGCATGAGGTGCATCGATATTGGATGCGGCACTGGCTCTGTAACCAGGTTGATGGCCAACTTGGTAGGCAAGACTGGACGTGTGGTCGGTGTCGACATTGATAACAGATATTTGCAATACTGCAATCGCAATATCAGCTCAATGCAAAATATTGAGTTTGTCCATGACGATATCTGCAAAAGCCAGCTAGATAGTGAGGAAAGATTTGATATCGTCTATTCAAGGTTCATGTTTCACCATCTGACCGACAGAAGAGAGGCTGTGCGCTCTATGAAGCGCCTGACAAAGAAGGGCGGCACAATAATGATCCAGGACCTAGATCATGCACCTGGCTCATGGCTTTGTTATCCAGAAAATAAAGCTGTCAACACGCTCAGAAAAGTATATGTTGCTCTAATCAAGAAGGGAGGAGGCGACCCCCTGGTAGGGAGAAAGCTCTACAAACTGCTGGTTGATGATTCCCTCGATGCAAATATGGATTGCTTCTCGCCTTGCATATTAATGAGCCATGAGCCATATAGTTCCCTTGGATGGCAGCTAGCAGAAAGTATTAAGCCACAAATATTAGATCAGGGATTGCAAAGCGAGCAGGAATATTATAAGATGTATGAAGGGCTGAGAACTCTTGCGAAAGATAGAGGGAGTTTCGTGACGTATGCTAGGTTGTTTAGTGCGCTTGGGAGAAATAGTAAGTAAGGACAGACTGCACTCCCCAATACACAGTAGAGGAGAAAGACAATGTTTTATAACATCAAATATATGATCAATCCTTCTTCATTGCCCATGAGTATAATAGCACAGGCGGTGTCATAGAAGTGACCTTTTATGAGACTGCAAGTGGCAAGATAAATGCGATCGAATTTACATCAGAGAATCCTACTAATGATACTTTGCTCTGTATACATGGATTTTGCTGCGATGCACGACTTTTTACATATGTTGGAAGGAGACTATCTAGTGCGGGTTACAATGTCGTAAGCATAGATCTGCCAGGGCACAACATGTCAGATGGCCAAAAGGGCGATTTAGATTTTGATGCTTGCATTAAATCTATTCACCAGATAGTTACGCAGCTGAAGAAGAGATCAGCGAGGATATTCATGATTTGCCACAGTATGGGCTGCATTTTTGCACTCTGGTATGCACATCTGTTCAAGGCTTCAATTGACGGATTGATTCTGCTATGTCCATTTCTCAGGGTCCCCAATATGAAACGGCGGTATGATGCAGAACCTGACACGTTGAAGTTTTTTCTTCTGCTTATTGCAAGGATATTTACGCCGAATAAACGCGTTAACATCATACAGGCTTTCCCAGCATACGTGAAGGCCGGCGGGGATGAAGTTGCATGGATGATGAAAGATCCACAAGTAAACTTCAGGTATTCCTATCGATTCCTTGTTGATATACTTGCAATGAAAAATAGCAAAATATCTGAACTATCTGATCTTGGCAATATTCCAGTACTCATTTTGCACGGAAGAAAAGATAGAGTCATCTATCACCAAGTATCTGAAGAGTTTTTCAAGCTACTCGACACCAACGTGAAGGAAATTAAGATATTTGATTGTGATCATTGGTTCTATGATGCAATTTTTTATGATCAATCCTTCTCAAGATATAGCGAGGAATCAAGAATGCAAATCATATCATCCATGGCAGATTGGCTAAAATCGATGTATCGCAGTAGAATCTAAAATCTATCTTTGGAGCTATATCGATATCACAGATAGCTGGCAAGTAATGCCTATTTTTTCTGAATGCTTTGAATAAACTGCGGAACACTAGCATTCTTTACCAGGGTTTGATAATATGATATGAAACGCTGGGCGAGGTATGGATCATCATAATGAGAAATTGCGAGCGTGAATTGTTCTGGATTAGCATAATCTGTAGTTTCATAGCAGACAGTGGTACCATCGACAACCATGAAACTAGCTGACAATTTTGCCTTCCTAAGGTCAAATCGCTTAGACTTGATTATCTTGTTTACCATTTCAAAGGTTTCTCTATTTGGTGGAACTCTCAATATTGCATTAAGTCTATTTGCGACGCTTATTTGGTCCGGCAAACCGTCGAGCAAATGCATTGTAAGGCCCTCATTAGCAACCTTATGGAACATCAATCTCGAAAAATGAAGATCATAATAACGTGTTGCCATATACACTTCTTTTTCTGCACTTTCCAATAATCTTGTTACTTCAAGAACCAGTTTGTTGTAATCCTTAATAACGGAAAATCCTGAAAGATGCGTCCCATTTACAATACTCTTCAAGCTTGTGTTTTGTATCATTTCCTCAATCAACTTTTCCTTCTCACGCAAAGGAAAATCTTGTTTCGCCTTAAGGACATCAACGGCCTTAAGGCTCCAATAGTTGGCTATAATATTCTCAAGGGCTTTGATTTGCCCATTATAGATAAGTGAACCAAAGGTTGTCGTTCTGTACATTGAATTGCGTTTCTCTATGATACCCATATCGCGCAGACGTTTGAGCCGGCTATAGAATTGTTTCTTGCTAATATTGTATTTATAGTTCATCGAGGAACCTTTCAAGCCAAAATATGCCATCCTAACTATATTTAGCGAATGTCTATCCGCCAGAACAGCAAAAACCTCCTCCGTGTTATTGGCCTGACCGAGCATCTTTATTGAGTGACCACGAGAGATATTTAACACTTAATCTGATATTTTTTCTTGATTAAGACAAAAAAACACATATTTAAATTATAAGGTGCTAACTGTGATATTGACCATTACGAAGGCACTCTACTAGGTATTGCTCTAGGACGAGCAGTGTCACACTTTAGTCAGCATGAATACAGAAACATGAGGGCTGCAGTCCATAAATCGGCACATAACCATAAATATTTACCCGAAAGTGAAACTCTACTTTTAAAAAAAGGGGTGTCTGTTATCGGGCCATGGCATATATCGTAAGTCCGCGGAGACAGCAGGACACCCAACATACTACCAAGTCAAATGTGAGAGCTTCTTTTTTGTACTCGCAGCTAATACTCTTTAATTCTCGCAAAAAGTATGGGTTACTTTATTCGGTTGCAACTACAGCAGGTCTATTTTGCATCCCCGGAATTCTAAATGTAGCGGGTTCAGAGACAGAAATCCAGCTACTAATCCAGAGAATTATACCGGCTCCTTTCATTACATTAATGATTGCAGTAGGCATGTACATTCTAAATGATCTTGTTGATGTAGATATCGACAAGACCAGCTTGAAGAACAGGCCAATACCTTCCGGCCTGGTTTCAAAGAAACAGGCATGGGCTTTCATTTTGCTGACGAATGGAGCGGCTCTTGGCATATTGATAAGTACACTTGCCATAGATAGTATCATCTTTGTAATACCAATGATACTGATTGGGATACTGTACTCTACGCCTAAAAAAATGGCACTTATGAATCGGTTCGTGATCAAGAATGTCGCTATCGCATTATTTTATATGCTGTGTAGTATGCTTGGCATCACCTGGAGCTATGGTATAGAGCTTGCACTCAACAATCCAATTGTAGCAATCCATACTATTACAATGTCAGGTATCATGATATTTGTCGGCTCAACCGTCAACGATTTGGGAGATATTAAAGGAGACAAGACAGCAGGCAGACGCACAATTCCAATCGTCCTGGGCGGCGAAAATACAATCAAGATGTTAATTATCCTATTGGTCAGCATGCCAACAATATCTTGGATGCTTTATGCGATATTTGTTGAGCACGATAGCATAAGCGCGATAATGACTCCTATTGCAGTTACTATCGTAGGATCGCTTGCACTACTAAGAATGACCAGGATATCGAAAGTGTTTGAAGATATGAAATTAATGCGCGAGCAACACAAAAAATGGTTCCCACTTCATATTGTACTGCAATCAGGCATGATAGTCGGATCCTCCTTGCCTCTCTGATTGGTAATGCATATAACGTAGAATTAACGTAAATATAACACGGATCTAAACGGATATGACATAGTTTATATATAAGTGGGTAAGTAATCCCCTGAAATGGCAATTATTTTCCCAAATCCGCATCCGGCAGGAAAATAAGCTATAATAACCAGTCTGGCCTTTCTCTAAAGGTGAGTGCGAGCTATTGGCTAAATCTCATACATCAGCAGCAACAGTTCTAAGAACCATTGCTGATGATAAATCAATTGAATTATTTACAACTGTTGCCCTTGAGACGATTGATAGTAAGAACCTTAAGAAGCGAACCAAACTTACCCGCAAGCAATACTATTCGAGACTATCGAGGATGACAAGTGCTGGACTTGTAAGGCGAAAGAATGGAAAGTATATTCTCACCACCTTTGGCAGGATTGTTTATGACTCCAAGGTTACGATAGAGAATGCACTCAACAACTATTGGAAGCTCAAGGCAATTGACTCACTTGAAACTTCCAATGAAGTTCCAAAGGAAGAGCAACAGAAGCTCATTGAGACACTCCTTGAAAATGAAAAAATAAGGGCAATTCTCGAAAAAGGATTGCCTACTGAGAGTACTTTAAAGACAGTCACCGGCAGATGAGTTTGCTGACGTGAAAATGGATCACATGCCTTCACGACTTGTATTAACATAGCTCACAAATTAAAAAAGATGGATTGCATTACCTATACAAGAATATACACCTTAACATAATAACGTGTAAAAATACTACCTCATGAATACTCATCATCATCTTCTTCTTTCGATTTTCTTGAGGTATTTATGAATAGATGACCCGTATTGAAGTGCCTTCTTTGGCTTCATTGCAGACTCTTCGGGCACGCCTAGTGCAAGAGCTGCCTCTCGCAGAACGTGCTTTCTTATCATGTCATCAGGTCCTCTGATCTTTTGGTTGATAGGAATACTCTTGGCAAATCGGATGAACTTAGAAGACAGAAACGGTTGCTGGACTTGTATTTCTAATGGAGTTGTCACAGTTTTGATTTCATCTAGGAGGGTAAATTCATTGACTAGGCTCGCGTCCATTAACCTGTTTATCTCTGTCTCTCCATCACAATAGACTTTACGATATCTGTCATAGCCACAGAATAGCTCATCGCATCCGTTCGCACTCAACACTAAGTTTAGGTCATTCTGCTTTGCAAGAATAGAGATATAGAAATAGGCCATGCAGTTTTCAATGTGGGAAGTGTTTGAGCACCTTATCGCCTGTCGTATATACTGCAGTTTTTCTTGAAAGTCACTATAATCGATCTCGTATACCTTATGGTCCATGCGCATTTTCGACGCCATACTTTTTGAGAAGTCGATATCATGAGACTTGGGGAAACCGATGGTTACAAGCGTAACTTGCTTCCTAAGAAGGTTACACAACGTTGCGAGAAGAGAGCTATCTACTCCACCTGAGAAAGCCACCCCTACCTTAGGGATTTCTGATATATTCTCAGATACTGCATCATGGAGAGCTTGTCTTAAGGCAATCAATCGCCTTTACATACCCTTTATGCCCAGATAAATGCACAGCAAGGTAGTAGAAAAATACGATTTATATATATTCCAGACCAAACTCTGTTCAACAGGAATAGAAAAAATGGCCAAAGAGAGGATCGTTCTCAACAGCGATCTTAGGTATATAGACAGAGGCAATTTGCTCCGGAGTAGATCAGAATTATCTGTTGCAAAAATCTTGTCGTTTCTTACTCAGAAATACGAATATGATGTCAATGTAGAAATGCCAGACGGCCAGTCTTTGAAAATTGATTTCAAATTAGCAGGCAACAAGTACATCGAAGTTGTAGATTCCGAAGAAGATGCTATCAAGTTCAAGAACATACGCGAAAAGTTTCCAACACTTGATATAATTGCTGTAGGCAATTCAAAATATGTGAGCAGAATAAATGAAATAGACTCACTTTTCTTTTTTGATAGAGGCGATCATATGCAGACTGGCTCAATCTTTATTGAGGATCCAACGCTTGCATTTGACTATGCCCACATCCTGCCGCTGGTAGAGAAATGCTCTGTCCTCCACGGCCACACATCTACTGTAATGGTTGAGATAATTGGTAGCACGAAGAATAACTTAGTGGTTGACTTTGGAGAAGCAAAGAGAATAATCAAAGAGACACTCAATGCAATAGATCACAAGTTCTTCATTAACAAGAAATACCTGCAAAAGGAAGACGATATGCATTATTACGTAGCATTTGAGGGACCAAAAGGTTACTTTAGTCTTCAGCTTCCGAAATCAACTACATATATGCTGTCTGGAGAAGCAACCGTAGAGAAGCTCTCTTCTGAAATAATTAAACTGCTTGCACCCAAAATGCCCCAGAATGTAGAGGCCCTCGGAGTATACATCTATGAAGGCATAAACAAAGGCGCCCACATAATTGCCGGTGTAAAGAAAGAGAAGTAGTAGATGAGGAGCGATATGGCTCTTGTAATGCTTTCAGGCGGCCTCGATTCTGCTACTTGTCTTTACTGGGCGAAAGAAAAATATTCTGAAGTAATTGCAATTACCTTCAATTACTTTGGCAGGCCTGTACAAGAAAAACGCGCCAGTGTCCAATTGGTTAAGGCTGCTGGAATAAATAAGCTAATTGAAATAGATCTGCCATTTGTAAAGGAAGCGGGTGACTCTTCTTATCACAGCGGACGCTTTAAGGAGAACTCTTATGCTCAACAATCGTCGTATGTACCAGCTAGGAACATGATATTTTATTCAATAGGCGCCCACTATGCAGAATACCTAGGTGCCAAATGGATAATAGGAGGTCATAACCTCCATGATGCTAAGTTCTTCAAAGATGCTTCAAAAAGATTCATAGATAAAATTAACATTCTCTTCAGAGAAGGCTGCCTGTTGTGCAATGACCAAGTATACCAAATACTGCTTCCACTATCAAGGATGAATAGAAAACAGATCATTATGCTTGCTATGAAGCTTAAGGCGCCTATAGAACTGACGTGGAGCTGCCACAGGGAGGGCACCGTTCACTGCGGCAGCTGCTATGCATGCAGGCAAAGACTCGAAGCTTTTGATGATCTTGGGCTAAAGGACCCAGTCTTCTTCTTTGTCAAGTGAGCCTGACTTCCATAATCCTGTCGCTGCTCATCCTGATGTTGCTGAGGTATATGGTGTCAAACAAATTAATATTTGTCTGGATGTGTATGGTACTATCATATTGATTGACGTTTATGATAATACCAAATCCCATTACATTGCCGTTTGAACCAAGGCCGACAAACATTCCAGTCATGTTGTTTGGCTCTAGTTGCTTTATAGGAGGCCGGAATAGATTAGAAGGCGAAAACAGCTTGTTCATGTAATCGAACTTAACTTGCGACAGTTTCACTATAGAATAGCTATTGCCAATGTACCGGAGGAACTGATCCAGTCTGCGATTGAAGCGCTCAAACCTTGACTTGTATGCCTGATCACTTGACCAAGCGTGGAGAATTTGCCATGATGCGTCCTTATGCCACATATCAAACAACTCCATATTTTCACCTAGAGATATTACTGCGTCTGGTTGCAACGCTTCTGCAATCATTGCCTTGTATTGAATACCACCGTTCCTCACGTAGCCGTCTGTGTTGACAATGCATATATCAGCGAGCAGGCTGGTCCTATCAAGCATAGACTTCAACTTTTTTGCAATTAATTCCTCAAAACCTCCAGGCGATATACTTCCAACAAACTCAAACAGGCTGGTGTTAACATCACGCAGATCGATTACTTGTTTCGAGAGAACAGCAGCTCCTATCGCAGTAGGCGGCGCGAGATCCCCCTGACCAACGTCCGCATCTATAATGCTTGGAACAAGCCCGCGCCTGAGTGCGATGTTTGCAAGATATATTGCAAGCGTTGACTTGCCAGTGTCTGTATCGCCCACAAGCATCACTATGGTTTTCTTGCGGGTAGCTAAGTTAGATACCTGGTGGGCAAGATTGAACCACATTGAGGTTCCTGCTTGCTTGGGTTCGGCCCACCATAACCTAGCGCCATATCCAAGCCGGGCATGCAGCCTGCACCACCTGTTGCTTGGCTCAAATGGGAGGGCCTTGCCTGCTCTTACCTTTACAGTTTGCCACGACACATCTCTTCCAAGAATATGACATGCCCCTTTTACAACTACCTTGGCTGGACCTTTTATCATTCTAACCTTGAGTCCACCAGGCATATCCTTCTCTCCTTTGTGTATTACTGCGCGAATTAGTCAAAATAGTTTTTCCATAGCTGAGCAGTTAACGACACTATCAAAAATTCTAAACGTTTATTTCTCTATTGGATCGTTTTACCGCTAAATTTGTCGGCCTCTACAGGCCCAGAACCTCATGGTCCGTCCGGAGAGCATCGACACCACCAACACCAGCTTGTGCGTACACTGAGCCTTATGGACATCATAATGGTTGGGATAGCGGGCATGATTGGTGGCGCAATCTTCGTACTGACTGGGCCAGCAATTGGTTTGGCAGGCAGCGCAGTCATACTGGCATTCATAATCAATGCCATTATTACGCTGTTTACGGCAATGGCGTACGCAGAGCTTGGGTCGGCAATGCCGGAAGCAGGAGGAGGGTATCTGTGGATAAGAGAAGGACTGCCACGACCAAATGCGTTTATCAGTGGCTGGATGGCATGGTTTGCGCACATCATAGCAGGAAGCCTTTATGCCGTCGGCTTTGGGGCATTCTTGTACCAGCTGCTTGGCCCAAACGTGGCTGGCATATTATCCGACCAGCCGTTGTTTGGAGTCATTCCATTTGATAAGCTGATAGCAGTGGCCTCCATCGCAGCATTTACATACATCAACATCAGGGGAGCCTCCGAAACAGGCAAGACGGGCACAATTGTCACTATTGTACAGCTTGGCACTATCCTTTGTCTGATAGTTGCTGGCTCCTGGATGATGTATAATAACCCTAACTCATCAGCCAACTTTGTTGACTTTATGCCAACAGGTATAGCAGGCTTGGTTGCAGCGATGGGTCTTACTTTCATCGCTTTTGAAGGTTACGAGATCATTGTCCAAACAGGAGAGGAAGTGAAAAACCCAAAACGAAACATACCAAGAGCGATCTTTATCTCGCTTGCAATAGTAGTCACACTCTATTGCCTAGTAGCTTTTGTATCGATAGGTGCAATTTCACCGGAAGGAATTGCTGCATGGAGATTCATAGGTGAAGGTGGCGAGCTTGGCATCATGAAGGCCGCCGAGATATTCTTGCCCTATGGCGCCTTGATAGTGCTCGTCGGAGGAATGGTCTCAACATTGGCTGCGCTTAACGCTACTACATTTTCTTCAGCTAGAGTGGCATTTGCGATGGGTCGGCACTACAACCTTCCCCACAAGCTCAGCTCCATCCACCCAGTGAACAGAACACCCCACATTGCGATAATAATTTCGGGAATAATTATGGCTTTTATGGCATACGCGCTGCCGCTTGCAGATATTGCAGTGGCAGCGGGCGTAATCTTCCTTCTCCTGTTCACGCAAGTTAACATTGCTGCTATTACCATAAGGAGGATATATGGCAACAAGTTAGCGTACGGGTTCAAGACACCCTTCTTCCCCGTGATACCCATTGCCGGCATTTTCCTAAAGTTGGGACTTGCGCTCTACTTGCTTGTTACCCAACCGCTTAGCTGGGGCATAACTATACTATGGATATTGGTGGGCTTTGTGCTCTATAGGATGTACACTTTCAAACAAGAGATACAGCATTATGCGCCCATAGTGACATCTGAAGGAGACCTAAACCGGCAGGACTTCCGCATCCTCATCCCATATACGCCGGAAGACCCGGATAGGCTCTTGAAATATGCAATAAGAGTAGCCAAAGAGACAGGAGGCGAGGTAAATATACTTCGAGTTATAACTGTTCCTCATCAGACGCCCCTTTCTGCCGGCGTAGCATTTGCTGATACCGCCAAGCGATCGTTTGAACCGCTGGAAAAAATATTAGATAGTGAGAATATACCAAGCCACTACCTTGTAAGGGTTTCACATGAATCGACTGAAGCAATTCTCGCAACCATTGAAGAGCAGAATATCGACCTGTTTGTCACCGATTTTGAAACGCTTCGCCACGATAGGAAACTTTCAACCCTGATGACCTGCAAGGTGCTTGCAATAAAGGCAGAAAATGACACCCTTGAGCTAGAGCCAAAGCAGAAACACTTTAGCAGTGAGATGAGTAGCTCGGAAGCGATTGCAGATGGAGAGAAAAGGAGCATGGTGACGATCTATGATGGGGGCGATCACTCAGATGTCTTGCTAAAAGCTACCAGCTGGCTAGAGCATTCCGGTATATTCAAAGTAGGACTGATATCTCTTGTCAGGGGTGGGGGCGGTGGTAGTAGTGGTGGTCACAATCATAAGAGCAGCAGTGTTACAATGCAGCAAGACTACTTAAGCATGCTAGGTGTCAGCCTAAAAGAGGTAAAACTGCCTGAAGACAGCCCAGCTGCTGCCGATACTGTGCTTGCATCCGTCAGCATGTTCCAACCTGACATTGTCATAATGGGTGCCACAGTAGGCGGGTATTCAGTATTCCAGAACTCTGACTTTTTGGCTCTGCTGGATCAGTTCAACTGCCCTGTAATAATAGCCAGGGGCTTTACGATACCTGGCGTGCATAGAGCTAAATCCGCAATCATGAGGATCTTCAAATAATTATAATAATAACTGAAGATATCTAAAATGCCTCAGCCTTCACTCGCTGGTTGCGCTCAGTAAGGGGCTATTTAGAAAATGTACTTGGCAGAGTTTTTATGCTCGTGATCCCAGTAATATATACACACATATCGTTATACAGAAAAATCAGAATTATGAACAAATCCAAACTATAAATTTCTATTCATGTAATTGTGGAGTCAGCAAGTAAAGGAGTACCACAGTTAACAAACTTTTTTCGGATGGCTTGTATTATTATTGCATCAGATCTCGGTGAGTAGTTGTTAGTAGTATCACAAGCGATAGACAAGAGATCTAACTTTATTATCCTAGGTTTAGCCAAGGTTAATAGAGGCAATTCCTAAATAGGTCTCTCTAAAGACTTATACCCATAAGATATGCCCCGATGCATTGCCTTCCACTCATATAAGGGCGGCACTGGCAAAACAACAATAGCATGTAACCTAGCCGCCATGCTATCACTCAAAGGATATAATGTGTCCTTGCTTGATCTTGACGTTTATGCGCCTAGCCTTCATGCTTACTTTGATTATTCTCCAAAGAGGTGGATAAACGATCTCTTGTTTGAGAATTCTGACTTGAATGAAATAATGGTCGATATGACATCTACTCTAACCAGATATGCAGCTGATAGAACTAAGAAGATAGGAAGGCTATTGGTTGGTTTTTCAAACCCCCAAAAGGACGAGATTTATAGATTAGAAGGGAGCATCAAGACTGCCAATGCCAATATACAGCTTCTTAGAAGGTTTGTTCAATTACGAGAAGATTTAATCTCAGACTATGAATCCGATTATGTTATCCTAGATACAAGCCCAGGTATCAGGTATTGGTCTATTAACTCGCTAGCCGTTGCAGACGTACTATTCCTTACACTCAAGTTTGGAGATCTTGATATTGAAGGCACTATAAAAATGGCAAATGATATTTATAGCTCATTTACAAAGTTTGGATCAAAATCCTTTCTTCTTTTAAATTTAGTCTCAGGTTATTGTATTCCAAGGACATATCTTCTTAGCTCCCAGTCTACAAATAAGAGTACTAGCGGTACACCCGCAGAAGAAGAAGGGACTACTATAAAAATGCAAACATTTCAGAATGAACTTGGTTCCAATACTTTTCTTTCTGATCAAACAAAGATGGATTTGATATCTGCTATCCCTTGCTATTGCGATATCCAGTTCCAGAAAAAAGAATTCCTAACGGTGCTGCAATACCCAGATCATCCTTTCGCAAAACAGCTTGAACAGCTTGCCATGACAAGACAGATAGTAGTTTAGAGCGTGATATTTGAGTTGTCAAGTGTTGGCAATAATTTGAATGGTGCTCAAAATTATAACAATAGTAGTAATGGTAGTCTATCACTACCCGGAATTTATCTGCCCTTACAAAGCATAGGCCCAAAGATCTTGCTTCTCTCCGGTCCTTCAGGTGTAGGCAAAACAATGTACTGCCGACAGTTCCTGTTAGAAGGATTGCTCAAAGGAGACAAATGCATATTCATAAGTACGGATTTGAGTAAGATGCAATTTAACTCGCTCTTTTCTAAAGTAGAAAATAAGAATATTCTTGATCGTATGGAATTTATCAATCCATGTGATGATATGCCATTGCTCAATAATGATGAGACAGCAGTCACTGGAAAGAGGATATCAAATGCAATACTTTTAGCTCTGAAACGTAGCATTGAAATTGGGTCTACAAATGACATGCAGGCAGCTTCCTCAAATCAGAAGAGAGAGGGAGAGGATGTTGATGGTACTGAGAGACCGATGCGATTAGTTATAGATTCAATGACCCACACCCTGCTCTTGATTGGAGAGCAGGCGTTAATAGAATTTGTAATGGACTTAACGCATATTTTGAAAGGTTCGAATGTAGCTGCGATTCTTACACTGACTACCTCCTCAGTAGATCAGAGAATGGTTAGTAATCTGAGTTCCATAGTAGATGGTATTATCGAGATGAGGTTAAAAGAAGATTCTAACGACATGGCAACTAGAAGTATCAGAGTGCGCCATTTGAAAGGAGTTTATTATGATCCTAAATGGACTACTTTCAAAATCACTAACAAAGGCACCATTATTTTTCGGAAAGAACAGCACTCATCTCTTAGAACTCCCTACGAAATGACATGTGCGCTTTGTGCCAAGCCAATAATAGGTACACCATTGGTTAAATCAGATCTTATATTTGATAGCAAAGAATGTATGGAGATTTACTACAGACTGGAAAACGCATATGGTTCGAAGATATCAGATACAGGATTGCCCTCCGAAGCTTTTCATGCAAGCTTTTTCTTCATTGATATAGTCGGTCTTTCAGATCCAACCCTTTCTGTGAAAAATCAGGTTCATAAAATTCAAATCCTAAATGAGCTCATCCATTCTTGTGATTCTTTTAGAAAGACGTCCCCAGGCAAGAGGATCATTTTACCGTCAGGTGATGGAATGGCAATTGGATTCCTCTCGAGCTCAGAAACTCCACTAGAGCTTAGCATTGAGCTTCATCACAAGATACGCGCACATAACGAACAGGAATATACCTCAGATTCATTAGGGGTACGCATTGGATTAGGATCAGGTCCCGTATTTACAGTAAGTGATCTTAATAATGTACAGAACATATGGGGGCCAGGGATTATAATTGCTCGCAGGGTAATGGATGCTGGTGATAATGGTCACATACTGGTAGCAGAAAAGTTAGCCGAAGAGTTAATTTCATTAAAAGATGAGTATCGCAAGATAATTAATCTGATCTCCGACAAATACAGGATAAAACACGGACAAGAAATAAAATTGTATTCGGCTTATTCTAATGACTTTGGAAACCCACAAATTCCCGCCAAGGTTTTCTATAATGAGCAATAATTAGAATACACAATCAAATTGTTTTATGATACTACTCTTTGAGCATCATGCAAAAATCATTACCATATACACTATGGAGTCTCCTCAATATTATAGCACACTCATCTTTATCAACTATATAATAAGTCTCACCCACCTTTTGCTTGCTAGTGCTTGCTTTGATGACCCGACCGCATAAAGCACATGTTTGTTGTCCTTTGCTCTTCAATATATGAATTCAGCCAACAACCATTGAAAGAAACTAAGCTCTGATATATTAACGATTTAAAACGGAACATGTTTGACGATATCAGCTCACAATTCTTATAAGATGATCGGGCTACTTTATAGCAATTTCATTCATATTTAATATGTTAATCACATGACATAACATAACATGCTCTTTCCTCTCCCTCCCCCTCTCGTGCTAGCTACGTTATAGCAGGAAGTCCTCAGGTTCTAAAGCAATGCCACCGTGTAGAAACTTATGTGATAGATTGGCGTATCCATGCTTTCCCTCGCCTAGCCCGTATGCGTTGGGCCTTAAATATTGTACAAATTGTACAAAGTATTTTGAATTTGGTGCAATTCGGTGTCCATGCTGCAATAGACAACTAAGAGGCCAGAGGAGGAGGCGACGACACAATAGAAAGATAAATTGCGACGTATGTAACCAAGAGGCTTTCATCTTCCAGGATGAAGGTAACTTTTGCCTAAATTGCTGGCAAGATAGAACGGAGCCAAATATCGCTTAAGGGAGGATATAATCAGGTCACAGTGGGATCTTTGAATTTGCTTATCTATAAGTCAGATACTTTGCGAGGAATATAGCTCCTTAGATAACTTGCTTTTCATTAGATTCAGTAGGACAGATCGTCTCTATCGTCCTAGGTAATTTTCACCTGGTTCTCTGATGGTCAATTTAGATATATGTTAGAAGGTCCCATTTTGAACCTGTAAAAGCAGTGATAGAAAGGATGAGATTCAGTACACCCTCCAAACTAGCCCCCACTTTCATTAATAAACAGGTGGGAGTCGATCAGTATGATGCAGGAGATCATCAAAGCAAAAGTAAAGACGATGCTAGAGGGCAGGGATCCTGCGCATGACTTCCATCACATCATGCGCGTCTATAAAAATGCCAAACTGATAGGCAAGCGCGAAGGCACCAACATGAAGATATTGCTTCCTGCAGTCCTGCTGCATGACCTTGTTGTATACCCCAAGGGGGGTGCCGAATCGTCCAAGTCTTCAGACGAAAGCGCTGACTTGGCAGAAAACATCTTACAGAGCTACGGCTACCCCAGAGACCAAATACATCAGATATGTTATTGCATACGGGCGCACAGCTACTCCAAGAGACTAGTTCCAGCAAGCCTTGAAGCAAAAATACTTCAGGATGCTGACAGGCTTGACGCGCTCGGCGCAATAGGGATTGCGCGCACATTTAGCGTTAGTGGTTCAGAGAACAGGACCTTTTACAACGCTAATGACCCATTTTGCAGGTCCAATAGGGACTTAGATGATATGCGGTGGACACTTGACCATTTTCAGACCAAATTGCTAAAATTAGAGGATTTTATGCATACTGAAACCGCGAAGAAAATTGCTAAAGAGCGTACAAAATTCATGATGCAGTTCATCAGGCAGCTGCAAAAGGAAATCATCTAGCTATACTCTACATAATATTTGTAGCGCTTTTCGACATCCTTATTCTCGCCTGCAAGCACCTTTGAAATTTCTTTTTGTAGGCTTTTCCTTGCCTGTTCCCGAAATTGATCTGCTGCCGGTGTCTGTGGAAAAGAAGCAAGTGTGTTTTCAAAGTGCTTCATGAATTCTACAACCTTTTGGCGGAATTCTTCCCGAGTTGGGCGCCGGTTACCCCCTATCTTGAACCAAGATGTCGCACAGGCAGTAGAATAGAGCTTGGCAAGATCTTCTATCAGCCTATCTATCTCAAAATAATCGGCGTTCATAATTAGAGTTATCTCATACTTGCAGACATACATGCGTATGCATGGTTGTTGTTTGTGTCTGTGATTCGCTCTCTCTGTGTATATATCAATACTCGAGATTTTTACTCTTCGTGAAGATAGGCGCGTAGAGGATGTCTAAGATATGTTATGGTGGTGAAGATGACACCTGCAGGTCTCTATAGAGTTACACTATCATAGAGGACTGTCAACTATTTTATCATAGGTGTCATATGACTCGGCTCTTTGAGCCTCATTCTCCTCCCAATCCTTCGTTTAGACCGTTAGCTATAATCGACCATTGCCGATTCTAGTTTGGTCCTCCTCTTCTTCCTCATAAGACAACTAGTCGACAGCACAATTCCACAAAAGACTCTAGAGAGATTTATAGTAGATAGAATCGTCTACATCTATTCCAAGCTAACACCCTTGAAAGGAGAGTAATAATTATTCTTAATTATTATACCTTGAATTCTTAAATGAATGGTCAGAGATCCATAGATCAGCAAAGAGACTAATGGTAAGAAAAGGTGTATTAAACAAAAGGGTAGTGATAATAGTATCATCATCTCTAGCCGCCATTCCTTTGACTGCATTCTTAATTGCTGCCACTACTCGTAAGGGAAGGCGTAAATCGCTACAAACAAGTAAATTTTTAGGACAGACAAGATTAAAAAAGAATGTTATTACAACTGCTACTCACAGTCAGCAACAAGAGGAAAAACCACAACCGCAACTGCAATCTCCTTGGCAAGGATCTGAGACAAACAAACAAACAGCGACTACGACTACTACAACAGCTGCCACCATCATTTCTACCAACGCAATTGTTGATGACAAAGATATTACTACTCCGGGAGTTGTACTATCGCCAACGGTGCCTTCCAGTACTTCTGATAGCGCAGTAACAGTCTCTTCTTCTTCTTCTCAAACTTCAAAAGAGGAAGAAATATCAGTTTCTGACGAAGCGAGGGAGGCAGGAGAATCTCTGAAAGAACTAGTTGTCACAGCTATCAAAGAGGCAAAAGATGCTGCAACAGGAACAGGAAAACAGCTGAAAGAACAAACTATAGATATTTCTGCTACGGCCGATTCAAAAGATATTCGCTCCTTAGAGGACAATGTCAATGCCTTGGTCAGCCTCTTTGAAGAAACGATGATTGAGATCCGTAAAGAACGCTACGATGAGCAGATAAAGTTGTTGGACAGCTATAAAGATCTTTTACAGACACACATCAAGGTAGCCGCTGCAAGGCGCAGAATGGCAAGGAAACTAAAACCCGGCGCTTAACGCACACATTCTAACGTCCCAAGTGTTTGTATTTCCAACTTCAGTCCCAATTGTTGCCTCTCTTTCTTTAAAGATGTTACATTTGCATGGGCAAAAAGGATAAGCGCCATATAATCTACAATCTACTGAGGGTATATAACATCCAGCTCTTCAATCTATTAGTTAAAAATTGTGTACAAAAAGCCCGCCCCTCAAATTGATTTAAATCTGCCGTCATGACATCTTGTTACCTACTTGAACGCACAGAAAGATGTGTCAATTTCTTTGGCTGAAAGTTCCATAGTAGCAGGAAACGATCTCCATGGCACAGTGGTCATCAACTACAGCGGGAGATTTGACAGCGTGGTAGTAAACTCACAGATTGAGAACTCAAGCGATGTATTCTCATACACTAGCCTCAATGGGAAAAACATCAAACATCCTTATGCACGACTGTCAATCTTTAAGTCAGAGCTTGGCGGTAGAAATACCATCAATTTTACGGCTTTTACTAACCACGTTCCTACGCAAGGCGAATACTCCAACGTTAAATTCCGCGTGTCAATAATACAAGAGCATAAAGAAGTGGTAAGCGACATCGCATATACAAAAATATTAAAGGCTTAAGCGAAGCTCTCTACGATTTCGACACTAGCTTGCATCCATGGATGGGGTTCGCAGTGGTATGGGTATTCGCCAACCTGGGTGAATGTAAATTCGAATGTTTCACCAGGCAACAGAATTGCACCTAGCTGCTCGATCGAATTAAACTCCCCATTAACAAGATCTACGTATCCATCGTCTGTAGTTACTGTGTGACCGGTGATATCGCTGTTGGTCCAAACTACCTTATTTGATATTCCTATTGTTCCACGCACGTCTCTTGGAACAAAAAATTGGCCGTTGGTTTCCAGAGAAGAACCTTCTGCAATGCTCACTTCTGTAACCTCAGGAGGATTAAGCACCTCTTCTGGAAGGGTAGGCCTTGCGGTGGCCTGTGGAATGTAGACAAACTGGTAGTAACCCATGCTTACAGCAACTGCAACAACAAAAGTGATGACGCTGATGCCACCGGCGTGGTTTACCATATAACTTGATTTTAAAGATTGAAGATTTTCACATATAAAGCTTATTTGTTAGAGAGTCTTTTATCTTGGCTCTCTTTGCTAGCAGCCGCCGATGTAGTTTGAGCACGATCAAATGTCTGTCCAGTCTTGGCACTGGCACCACCATCACCTCCTTCTGATGCTGTATGCTTTTGTTGCTGTTGTTGTTGTTGCTGGGCAAGCTGTGCCATCTGTTCTGAACTAACCCTTGCAGTCACGGTTGGTGGCGGTGCCATTGGCTTTTGTGGCTCACCTGCAGTGGTTGCAGGTGTAGGCTTAGCTGGAGCAGGCGCCGCAGCGGGCCTAGAGGGAGTCGGTGGGACAGGCCTAGGTGGCGGTGCCTTTGCGCGTGCTCTGCCGTACCTGTAGACATGAAACATTGCTGCAAAGACCAGCATAATTATCCCTATTATAAAGAGCGAATAGTTCTTCATTCCCTGAAGTACAGCGTAATATGCTGAGATGTTGAGATAGACTTGGAAAGCAAGGAGCGTTATAAACAAAACGTAAAGCCATTTTTGCGAGATATTTATTGCACCTTTGGGCGCCTTCTTGGGCTGAAGCTTGGCATTTGCTTCTGCATTCTTGGCCAGTTTAATCATCATGTAGGTAAACCCAAACGATAGCGGGACAAGTAATATCATAACTACGTAAAAGAATATGGGATCAATTACCAATCTTTCAAGCAGCGCCTTATTTCTATCAGGGTCAATATAGAATCCCCAGTATGTGGTGACAATGATCTGTGCAAGGCTAGTGATGCCTATCGCCGTGATAATCGGTCTATCCTTCCAAGAGAATTTCTTGTACTTGTCTATAAACGGAATAATCAGTAGCGCAAATATGAACAGTCCTGGCCAGGCGACACCAGTGACAAACTTGTCATACATAGTGCGCAAAAACGCGTAAAGCCCAGTAAGATACCACTCCGGAACTGTGAGGCCAGGCGGCACTTCAGGTTCAAAAGGCAGCCCAAGACCTACAGGGAACACTCCGCCTGTCAGCATAATTGCACCTGAGACTGCCATGACCATGGGCACGTCAAATACGAGGAACCGTGGAAAGTGGACCACCATGAGCCCAAGCATCGCTATAGGCAGCAGGAATACGTGAAAGGCATAGAATCTTAGGATGAAATCGTGAAAGCCTGCGCCAAAGAACGCTTCTCTCATCTGAGGTCCCAGCACAGGTATTGAGTTGGTTAGTGATGCAGCAATAGAGATTGCAAGCTCTGCGCGCTCACTAAAGATGATATCATAGCCCGTGAATGCTTCAAGAATCGTCAAGACACCAAGTATGACGCCTGTAACCCACAGTATCTCGTTTCGAATTTTGTAACGGCCGCTGAAGTACTGATAGTACATATGCAGAAGCGCCAACATGACCATAGCGTTTGATGCATGATAATGGATGTTGCGTATGTGGAACCCATAGGGGATGGTGTCGTTTATGTTCTCGACGCTACTCCATGCCCTGTCAAGAATGGGTTCGTACCACAGCATAAGCAGCGCGCCGGTAATACCAAGTATTATAAAAATAACAAATGTTAGCATGCCAAGGAAACCAAGTGGGCTAACGAACCTTCCAGGGAAGGTAAACTTCAACCCCATGAATATGGTTCGATCTAGTCCGGCGTATACCCACCGGATGAACCTTACAAAGCTATTTTCATACGTTAAGGTAGCGCCCATATCCAACTATTCCATTTGCATTAGGGTCCCATGTAGGGGGCAATATCAATATATCTCCGTTAGAATCAACTTCAAGATCAAGCTTAGGAAGTACATTTGAAGGTGGTCCCTGCAATGACGCGGGGCCTGCAAAGGATAGACCCGTCAGTGGGTCATACATGCTTCCATGGCACGGGCACTCACCCCTCTTTCTGCCTTCCTCAGGCCAGTACTTCCACAGGCACCAGAGGTGCAGGCAGATCATGCTGTATGCTCTAAAAGCAGAAGCATCGTTTCTGTCGCCGCCAAGTTCCGCGGGCAGCCTTATCAACTGCCATGTGCGGAATGCTTCCTCGTTCAGCACAGGATCATCGCTCTTAGGATATATGATTACTTCGGAATGATTAACTTGAAAGGTATTAATGTTGGCAACTGTGCCATCGGCAAGCTCTGCCTTTGCCCTCTCACCCTGGCTGCTAACAGGGTTTGGCAAGAACTTGCCCCAATCAACAAATGGCGCAAAGGTCATGACAGTACCAGCGGCAGCCATCAATTTTAGAAAGTCGCGCCGAGATACTCTTCCTCCAATTGCAGGAGGGGTTTGCGCCATACCTAAGAAAAAAGAATCTTCGATAATTAATAAACCTTTGGAAATTTAGTTGACCAGATGAAAAGGACATAATGTAGCATCTCAAGCCATGACCAGTTCGCAAGAATGCAATATATGTCTGATATAAAATTTCAGAAAAAAATCTTTTTACCGATGCTGCTGTCCGACAATCTTCTGCTCAAACCAAGAAGTGCCTTCCAACTTGGCATACTTTATGTACGCTCCAGCCATATCAATACCTCCGACCTTGGCATTTTGAAGATTTGCTTCAACAAATATCGTTTGCAGTATCTTGCTTCCTGTCAAGTCTGCATCCTGTAAATTGGCCCACATCAGGTTTGCTTTGATTAAGTTAGTCTTTAAAAGACGAGCTTCTTTCATTTCTGCATAGAGTAGAAGCGTTTCACTAAGGTTAGCACCTTGAAAGTCTGCGCCATTTAGGCTTGCCTGAACTAGATTTGCACGAGTTAGATTCGCGTCGACAAAGTTTGCCCTGTCCGCAATTACACCATTAAGAAAAGCACCAGATATATCCTTGCCGGAGAAGTCTCTACCGCTGAAGTCCAGTTTGACTCTCAGATTGTTAGCCGTCATCCTCCAAGAGTTAAACTCTTGGATCTTACCTTCAGTGAGCAGCTTAAAGCCTTCTTCCTGTGCGTTTGACATACCTGTCGATGTTTACCTTTTTATATAATACATATATGTGTGTGTCTCTGCTTATCAAGCTGGAGTATTCCAAGGGTTTATTCCCTTTTGGTAATGTAGTGCGTCTATTAGTCCTTCGGCGTAGCCGATACTCAGTACCGCTAGCTCAAACTTACCTTGCCGAAGGAACCCTTCAGCATCTGCAATATAGCAGTCGGCGTTTTCAAGCGTTTCAAATATCCCCTTGCTACTGCCTGTGCTATCGCCCATAAGCTTTCGCATCTCCTGAACCGCCTTTTTTGCTTTCGGAGCATATCGCTTCACCATTTGGGCTTCAATTCGATTAATGCTTTGAGAATTGTCAGTTGGCTCATCAATGTTTTGAGTAACAGAAGCAAGCGCCTGTGTCTCGGTAAAGTGCAATGCACCTGTTACAATCACGGAGTGCGGACCGATCCCAAATTCCACCTTCATGAGCGACTTGACTTTGCCTGATATGATCTTTTGATCTTGCATGCCTACTCTTGAGGCCACTACTGCAAAGGTGTCGCCCGAAAAGATCTCGTGCTTATGAGCTTGTTCCGCATCTAGCAGCATCTTAATCACAGAAGATGGATCAAGGAAGAACGGCTCTTTGCTTTCATCATTATGACTATATTCTGTCAAGATCAGCGTGTGACTTCCAGCAAGCAGGTTTTGGAAAATAGTGTTATAGACAGTGACCGCTGAGTGAAGCTCAGACATCATCGTAGTCATCCTGCCAAACTTGTAAACGTGCAGTCCACTCTCGCCAATTATGGAGGTGATCCCTGATGCGGAATGAAGAATTGCCGTCTTGATCGAGTTTTTGGAAGCTCTTGAGTAAAGCTCGCTATGCGTCGTGGCAATAAGGGGATCGCCATAAGTTACAAGCGCCACATCTTTGGTTCTGGCTTCCTCTAGGAGATCCCTGCCATCTTCTACGAACCACCTCTGCACCGGTTTTGTGTGCATCTGAAGTAGAGAGTTCAGGCTCTGTATGTCGACTTCAGAAAGGGCACTAGTGAACCTTTCAATATAGACAATGTCGCATTTTCTTAAGACTTCAAGTGCGGCAATACTTAAGCCACGGTAGCCATTGATACCAGTTCCTACAAACCATAGCATGGATCATGGAGGCAGCCGCCGGCTATATTACTACTCCTTATTTTTCGTCTTCTTCTTCAGATGATGTAGACGCGAAAGGTGAAAAAGAGCTCTTTTATACACCTCTATGCTCGCCACATACTCCTCAATATACACCCGTTCGTCGGCGGTATGTGAGGCATGGGCATCACCCGGTCCATATGTGATAACAGGTATCTTGAAGCTGTGTCCAAGCACGTTCATATCACCTGTACCCGTCTTGCGTAAAAGCAAAGGTCGTTTGTTGCGTACATCTAAGACTGCAAGCAGAAGTGCTCTGACAAGCGGCGAGGTGTGATCGGCTTCAAAGGGCTCTGTCTTGTCCTCTATCCTATAGGTTGCCTTGATCCCTTTTTTTGCTGAAACTTTTGCAATAACACTGTCTATTGTGCGGAGCACATTATCGCAGGTTGTTATGGTGGGAACCCTGATGTCAATTGTTATTTTACACTTTTGCGGCGTCACGTTGTGGCTTGAGCCGCCAGTTATCTCTGTAAGACTACAGCTTATCGACTTGGCGTTATTCTCTGCACTGCCTACGCGGCCTATCTCTGACTTGATCTCATTCCAAAAGTCATACATTTCCTCAATTGAGTTCTTGGCGAGCCAAGGTGCGCTTGCATGGGCGCTCTTGCCCACGTCGCATGTCAGCCGTAGTGCAAGTCTGCCTTTGTACGCTATGGTGATATTGTCAACTCCAGAAGGTTCGCCAAAGACCGCATAATCGATTGCTATTTTGCTTTTGACCAGCTGCTTAATGCCTGTAGCATTGCCTTCTTCGTCTACTACTCCTGCAAAAATGACAGTGCCGCTCTGTTTTGGAAATTCAGATGCTGCCAAGAGCATCGCCATCAGTGGAGATTTTGCGTCAGAAGCACCGCGGCCATAAATATAGCCATCCTCTATCCTTACTGGCACTTGCCCAGGAACAGTGTCCATATGGCCACATAGCAGGATACAGGGCTCGCCAGATCCTTTAGTAGCAATGATGTTGCCAACGTTATCGATATTGACTTGCTCAAAGCCAAGCTCGTTCACACATCTGTCCTTTATCATATTGGCAAGTGCCGCTTCTGATCTAGATGGAGTATCAAGCTCCAGAGCTTTTCTTAATAGTTCTATAGCATAACTTGGCGATACCAATTGCTAATTACTTTCCTAGCCCAAGTGCATAATCGATCATCAGTCCAGGAATATCAATTCCTGTAACCCGGACGGTATTTTTAAATTCAGTAGTATTGTTGATTTCGTGCACCAATAGGCCCTCGCTATTGCTCTCCATCAAGTCGACACCAACTATATGGCCGTTCATTGCACTTGTAGCCTTAAGGCAGATATCTTCAAGCTCATTTGTCACAGGACACTTTTCAGCATGGCCGCCAAGTGCCATATTTGTCTTCCACTCGCCTTCTCCAGAATAGCGGTATATTGCAGCCACCACCCTATCGCCTACTACTATTGCTCTGATGTCACGGGGCGGACGCTTGACAAATTCTTCAAAATAGTATACCTGATATAGTGGAAACATGTGCTCTCTGTCTTCTATTACGGCTCTTGCTGCATCCTTGTCTCGCAAGAGCGCGATAAGCCTGCCCCAGCTGCCTACTGTAGGCTTGATCACCGCAGGATAGCCGATCTTATCAAGCACCGCGATTGCGGATTCCTCTGAAAATGCTGCCACCGCCTTTGGCGTCTTGATCCCAGACTTTTCAAGCTCCATATGGGCATACATCTTATTGCCACACATTACTGCTGCATGCAAAGGGTTTATGACTCTGGCGCCAAGGCCTTGAAGCGCCGCAGTAGAATGGACATTTTTGAAGTAGCTGACGCTCCGCTGGAGTACCACCAGTCCTCTGTATTTTGAATTCTTGTCGTTCAAGTCAATAGCGAGGTTCTTGCAGTTTACGTTTTCAACCTTGATGCCTTTCTTTTTTGCGGCTTCATACAGAGCCTTCTCCTCCCATCTGATGCTGTCGTATAGGATGATAAGCGATTTATCTGAAAGACTTGATGACGATAGTGACATCTGATTGGGTTGTTGTTCTTCTTCTTGTTGCCTCACTGGCCCCAGTCCTCACCGACAACTTGAGCCGGTTTTATACCAAGGCCATCCGACGACTTTACAAGCTCATAGCTTGCACCGCAGTCGGGGCAGGTTACGATTTCTCCCTCTATCGAGTCAGAAGGTACCTTGATCTCTGCATCACATTCTGTACACTTTACCATGTCTCTTAATTTACTCCTTTGCTGGACTTACTTTTACGGCAGCATCATTAAGTATCTTTCTCTCCAGCCTTTCATCAAGGTACAGCTCGAGTACGTCACCCATCCTTAACTCTTTTAGGCCGTAAGCTAGAGTTTCTGCCTCCTCTTTGCCTGTTTTAAGGCCAAGCAAGGACAAAAGATAGGCAGCACCGTTCTTGCCTGCAAGCTCACCAAAGACGATCTTTCGCCTATTGCCAACCACTCTCGGTTCAATGATCTCATAGGCGGAGGGATTACGCAAGATCGCGGCAAGGTGAGTGCCGGCTTTGTGTTTGTATGCACTGTCACCTACTATAGGCTTTGATTCAGGGATCGGGAGGTCGACATATTCCGCAATGGTCTTTGAAAGGTCCCTTAGCATATGTAATCTTAGATTGTTATTTGACCTGTAAATGAGAGTTAATGCGACCGCTGCCTCTGCTAGGCTTGGAATTCCTGTGCGCTCACCAAAGCCATCTATAGTAGTATGAATTTGATCAGCGCCTGCTTCGCATCCTGCGAGCGCATTTGCAAGCGCTAGACCAACATCGTTGTGGCAGTGCACATCAATAGACGTCTTGGTTGTGTCGATGTTGTTGTATACCATCTTTACTAAATTATACATTCCCCGCGGCCGCATTATACCTACAGTATCAGGTATGCTTATCCTTTCAATGCCACGTTTATTCATCTCTTTGCACATTTCTAAGAGAAACTCTGGCTCTGTCCTGCTAGCGTCTTCCATTGTGAATCTTGCCTTCATCCCATGTGCTTTGATGTAATCTGCAACTTCTAATGCTCTTATTTTGGCCTCTTCACGTGTTATCTTTAGCTTTGAGGACAAGTGTATGTCAGAAATCCCCATGTAAGTTGCAATCCAAGTCGCATCGCAGTCAACTGCAATGTCGACATCGGACTTGATTGCCCGAGTATGTGCAAGGATATCTGCGCGCAGATCCTGCTTGATTATTGTCTTTGTTGCTTCAAGGTGATCTGGCGACACAACAGGACTTATTTCTATTTGGTCAACGCCAAAGGAATCAAGCATCCATGCGATCTGGATTCTCTGCTTAATCGTAAATGAGACACCAGGATGCTGCTCGCCTTCCCTCAGAGTGCTGTCGAGGATCCTTATCTTCCTATCTGATTCATTTTGGTCCATCCAATTATATTGATGTGCATAATAGTTTGGATCCTCTGTTTTTAGTGACATCTTATGCGACAATTAACTGCTTTCGGATATAATATAAATGTTATCGCATCTAAAATGACGTATTCAGGGTCAATTTCAACATTTAATCGCCAAGAGGCAGGCAGAAAGATGCCGAATTGCGGCAAAATGCTGCCACACGATGCGATAAAATTCACGACTCGAGGTAAGTCTTGACGGTTTTCTCAAGGTTGTCAAATGAGCCCTCGACCATCTTGGTTCGTTTTTGAATTCCGGCGCAATAATTGGAAATGCCCTGGGACAACGACTTTATCATCTCTTCCTGCTCTAGCAGATTAGGTGATCCTGATGACTTTCGAGCTTCAAGCGACTTTTCTGGTGTCATTCCATTGATTATTTTCATCAGTTCGTCTGGCGTGACATCCACTTTGTGAGCTTTCAGGACCGAAGTAGCATCCGCAAATTCTAGCTTGACAAGAGATATGTTACCCTTGCTTGCAGCCTTGCTCACCAAGGCTCCAACTATTCTGTGAGCGCTCCTGAAAGGTATCTTCTTTTGCATCACTAGCTGCTCTGCTATGTCCAGCGCGATTGCATAGCTGATGCTTGCAGCCTGCCGCATGCGTTCTTTGTTTATCAGCAATGATCTTACTACATGATCCATTACCTTGATCGTGTCAAGGGTTATAGCAGAAGCTCCGATCAATGGCGCCTTGATGTCCTGTAAGTCTCGACTGTAGCCGGACGGCAAAGCCTTGACTATGCCAAGCATTGATACAAGGTTACTAGTGACGATCGCCGCCTTTGACCTTGTCAACTCTAGCGGATCAGGGTTCTTCTTTTGCGGCATTGCACTTGAGGTTGAAGTATATGGTTCCGCAAGCTCGATGTAACCAAATTCAGTGGTTGACCAGATAATGAAATCCTCTGCAATTCTCCCGAGCGTGCTTGTGAGTATCGCAAGTGTTGAAGCGTATTCCAGGAATGCATCCCGCGAGCTGGTGGCGTCAATAGAATTCTTTATGATGCTGTCGAAGCCAAGTAGCATTGCTGTTCTTTTCCTGTCGATAGTGATAGATGAGCCTCCTATGGCACATCCCCCAAGAGGCGACTGGTTTATCCTATGATATGCCAGATACAGCCGCTCCATATCACGCATGAGGCCATAGGCGTACGACAGCAAGAAATGTGAAAAGGTCCCTATTTGGGCCTGTTGTAGATGGGTGTACATTAGCATCGGAACTTGCTTGTTTTCTTCTGCTCTCTCCACGAGCCCCCGTACTAAGCTAGACAGAGCTGCGCAAATTTGGTTGATATCATCGCGTACCTTCATCCTTATATCTAGCACCACTTGGTCGTTTCTTGACCTTGCAGTATGCATCTTACCTCCAGCATCTATGCCGGAATGTTTTATAACAAACGCCTCAAGGGCTTCATGGATGTCCTCATATTCTTCAGTCCTGATACTAGTCGGGTTTTTCTTTGCCTCCTCAAGAGCAGACAGGATCTTTTTTAATTCGCCATGTGTAATATGGCCCTTTTCATGGAGCATTATTGAATGTGCCTCACTTCCGACTATGTCATAATACAATATCGAATGGTCTTGGCCCATTGAAGAAAGGAACCTGAGCACATCATCCTTGAGTTTCTCCGTCGAACGGGACCTATACATATATTGTATGAAGTGTGCACCGCAGGTGCTTTATTTTAAGGTTGTAGCCTTTCTTAGGATTATCGATATTAAGGCTATTCTCATGTTTAATGGAAATTGAATATGCGAAGAATCTGGCTTTATGCATCTGAGCTATCACGGTCGATTATCTTTGTCGAGGCTCTTAATTCCAAATCTAATGATGCTGTTCCAAGAGCAACACCGAGATCGATACCTAGTCCCAGATTGTTGTCATTAGTCCAGTAAACGCGCTTGCAAATGTTACAATTTGTACTAGGAATATGTTACTTTTTGGTCATTTGAGACCTTACTGCAACGTGGTTAATTCTCTATTCAGTGTACACCGTCTCATTAATGACTACTGAAAGATCTTTTTTAATGCTCCTGGATAATAGACAAGGAGTCTGATCTGTGGGCCGTGGATTGCCGTAGTCCGAACATTTCGCCGAGACCGAGCTGTCTGTCACAAACACATTTCATGGCCACGCGATATGTGGTTTGTCTATAGAGACAACAAAGTAATCAGCTTATTCGTTATATCCTTGCATATATCTGTGCATTTTACTGATGGTAACCTTGCCGATCAGACGAACATGACATTGTTTCTGCATGCTAGTCAGCGCCGAGAGGATAAATAATCCTAGCGACCATGCTACCATCCTTTAATAAGCATTAGCTCCCTATAACCCATAAAGGGTAGGAGAACAACCACGTCTAATGGCTTAAAAATTAACTAATGTACTAATAATATTCAGTATTACTCATGATGCCTTTTATAGAATAGTTAAATATAGTATCCGAGAAATTATTACATAATGAGTCAGGAAGAGCAGATACAGCAGACTCGAAGAAAAATCTTTGAAGAGCTAACCAAGATAGTCGACCCTGAAATCGGAGTTTCGATAATGGAGCTTGAGCTTGTCGACAAAGTGGACATTGATTCAGGCAAGGTCAAGGTTGACTTGCACCTGACAAGCCCATTCTGTCCTGCAGTCTTTGGCTTTAAGATAGCACAAGACGTCCGGGACAATATCTACAAGTTGCCTAGTGTGGACGGAGTGAATGTGAACGTCAGTAATCATTTCATGGCCGATGCGATAAACAAGCAGGTGAACGAGAGCAAATACCCGCCCAAACCGGGCGCCTAAGCATCATCCTTTTTTAGCCTTTCTTTCAGCTCTGCTGCCTTCTTTTCATTTTTTGAGTACCCCAGAAGGTGTCCTCTCAGCAGCTGTATGCCAAGCGCAGGGTCGACGCCCTTAGGACAAACTGCGCTGCATGAACCGGCAAAATGGCAGCGCCATATGCCGTGCCTATTGTCTACTAGCTCGAGCCGCTCCTTGGGTGCGGTGTCCCGGTTATCAATAAAGTAGCGGTACGCCTGTGAAAGAGCCTGAGGTCCGGGGAACTGAGTGTCAGTAGCCACCGTAGGGCAGGCAGAATAGCACAGGCCGCATTTGATACAATATGAAAACTGCAGAAACCTGTCGATATCTTCTGGAGTCTGCACGAACTCTGTCAGCTTATTCTTTTCTTGCATGTCTGCATGCTCATTCTGTATGTAAGGCTCCATGTTGCGATGATGCGCAAAGAACTGGGAAAAGTCTGTTACAAGGTCTCGTATGTGTGGGAAGTTAGCAAGAGGTTCAACCGTTATTTCGCTTCCTTGAAGCTCTGATACCTTTGTATAGCATGCCAGGCGTGGAATGCCGTTTATCTTCATACCACATGACCCACAAGAAGCCATTCTACATGAATAGCGGATGCCAATGCTCGGATCCTTGTATGCTTTTGCATATAGTAACGCATCAAGCACGGTAGTCCAGCGCTGTACTGGGACCTCCACTCTGTCATAGTGCGGGGATTCACCGGCAAGCCTGTTAGCTCGATATATCTTGATACTGACTGAGCTCTTTGGATACTCTTTTTCTCTTTGGTGCTTTTCATTCTTGTGCTTTTTTTCCACAGTCTCAATTTTTTCAATTAATTGTTCAGTCATATTCTTTTACTCACTCACTCCAAGACCGTTAGCTATAATGATCGTACGCGTCCCATATGCTATTAAAGCAATCATTGCTGCTATCGTCAGGACTGTCACGCCATCCTCCCACTTCTTGCTCTGGCGCAGTTCTAGGAGGATTACGCGCAGGCCGTTAAAACCATGAATTGATACGAGCACCAGTATTGATTCCAGTAGCACTACATAGGGGATGTTTTGATAGTTGGCTATCACATTCTCATATTCAAGACTCATGCCATATGGCATGATCGCTATGCGCATCATAATATGCACTGCAACAACAAATAGTGCACCGACAGCTGTAATATAATGTATCTTCATTATTTGGCTCTCACGAAGCATTGTCATCTTAGGAATTATTCGCCCCCAAAAAGCACAGATGCTCCATATAGCATTGCGACTAATGCAAGTATCAATGCAATCCAAATGCCAGACTTTTGCCTGTAATTGAGCGATACTGCATCGTATGGGTAGTCAGGTCTGCCTGGTTTGCCAAGCCCCTTGCCTCCATGTGCAAATATCAGGCGGATTCCGTTTGCTGAATGGAAGACGCACATTCCGATTACAACTATTAAAATTATATGACCAAAAGTAGTTTGTGTGAGCTCAAGGAATGCTTCCCATAATGCAGGTCCGCCCGTGATCTGGCTGGTTTCGTAAATGTGGGCGATGAAATAGGCAAGCAGGCCTACACCTGTTAACCTCTGCAGCCAGTAGGACACCCGCTCCCATCCATAGCGTCTGGGATTGAGCCATCCCATCATTCCCTCACGGTTGTTGCGATCAGCTACTTCTCTTTCCATGCTAGTATTTCCTCTCAACTGGAGCATATCGTGTAAAGGCGACAGGGTACCATGTCATCTTAGGCCCGCCATTGCCCGTAAAGTACGCTAATGTGTGCTTCAAGAAGTTTGCATCGTCGCGGTAGGGATAGTCGGTTCTTGCATGCGCTCCCCTAGACTCGCGCCGATTGAGCGCACCGACAAGCAAAACTTCAGCAGTCCTGAGCATTGAGTCTGTCTCCATTACGTTGATAAAGTTGGTATTGTATTCTTTGGCTTTATCCTCAACGTGTTTCCACATTGCACCCTTTAGCTCTCTTACCTTCTCAAGTGCGCCAATCAATTCCTGCTCGTTTCTAAAGACGTAGGCTTTCTCATCCATCATGTCTGTTAGCTGCTTTCTTACTTCATAGGGGTTCACTGCACCTCTTCCTCGAAACAGCCCATCGTATATTCTCTTTTCCTCCTCAAGCACCTGCTTTCTATTGATGGAGTTGACCTTTTTTCCAGTTGCATACCTTGCCGCAAGCTCTCCAGTTATTCTACCCCACACAATGCATTCTGATGTTGAGTTGGCACCAAGTCTGTTTGCCCCATGCGTGCTGTTGCATGCAGCTTCGCCAGCTGCCCAAAGGCCAGCCATTTCAGTTGCGCCATCGATGTTAGTATGAATGCCGCCCATCATATAGTGGCAGACAGGTCTCACTTCTATAGGCTCGTTGATGATGTCAGTGCCAGAGAACTTGATTCCAATTTCGCGGATGCCTGCAAGTACTTCCTTTACGCGCTCACCTCCAAGGTGCGTAAGGTCAAGTTTAAGGCAATCTACACCAGTTTCATGCTTGAATCCACTTCCCTCCTGAATCTCTCTTATCATAGAGCGCGAAACAACATCTCTTGGAGCAAGCTCAAGCTTTCCAGGAGCATACTTTTGCATAAAGCGCTCGCCTTTGCTGTTAAGTAGATAACCTCCCTCGCCCCTTGCACCTTCTGTTATCAGTATGCCAGAGGGCAATATGCCAGTAGGATGAAACTGAACGAACTCCATGTCCTTTAGTGCAAGGCCTGCACGGTAGGCCATGTCGAGGCCGTCAGGCGTAGACGAAAATGCATAAGTAGAAAAGCTGTAGATCCTACCGGCTCCGCCAGCACATATTATGCCAGCCGGTGCCTTGAATATGGTAAAATTGCCAGTCTTCATTTCAATGGCGGTTACTCCTTGAAAGGTGTTATTCTCATGCAGTATCGATGTGCAGAACCACTCGTTGTAAAAGTGAATATTGTCATATTTCTGGCATGTATCGTACAGAGTCTGCATTTCGTAAAAGCCTACCTTGTCCTGAGCAAAGGTGGCACGCGGGAACGAATAGCCACCAAATTTGCGCTGTGCTATCCTACCATCCTTGCGCCTTGACCATGGCATTCCCCAATGGTCTAATTGATAGATTTCATATGGCATACTCTTTACCAAAAGCTCAGCCACGTCTTGGTCTGCTAAGTAGTCACTCCCCTTGATTGTATCATAAATATGAGCTTCTTGGTTGTCGCCCTCTTCTTCGTAGAGCACTGCTGCAGTTCCACCTTCTGCAGACACAGAATGGGAGCGCATTACTTGCACCTTGGAAATGACAGCTATGGTCAGTTTTCTGTCAACGGCAGCTGCAGAAATAGCTGCGCGAAGGCCTGCCAGCCCTGACCCGATTATGAGTACATCATGTGCAATAGTAGTAATGTCAGCCAACTACGCGCTTCCCTCTTTCTTCCATTCAGGAAGGCGGCTAATTCTCATATATACCTTGAACTCCTGCAATTAATTGTAACAAAGCAAAAGGCAATTAACTATTGTATACATGCAGCCATAATACTAAATATGATTTATGATATTCTTTATAGCTAGTAATACAAAAAATACAAAGGAAGGGTCACTCATAGAAAAGTTCGTCATAAAGCGCAATACATTGAGTAAGTGATACGCAGGTAGCAGCAGTCATGTTGATATTCTTCTAAGACGCCGGAAACGTTAATAGTAATTTCCCGGCTGGATCTTATTATTGGAAACCACAAACTTGAGGGATTATTTGGCAAATGCTCCAGACGCTAAAGCATTTCTGGCTCCAAACTCTTCCGATCAAGAGCTCGTGAACCGGGCAAAAGAGAGACTTACAGAGAATGGGATTCATCAGGACAGAATTGAGATTAACTACGACGTGCAGCAGCTGAGGACTGGCGATATTTACATAAGCTATGATCCACCCGACCTTATAGTCAGAGTGGTATACGAAAAAAAGACAAATGGCATGGTCAAAATGAAGAGTATGGCTACAATCAAACTTTAAGCATCTTGCTGAGCGCTTCTTTCAAACTGTCTATGTAATATTTACCTTCAGTTCCATCTTTCATAGATCTGAGGATTACTTGACCCATGGCAATTTCATTTGGGGCTACAATTACCACAAAGGCTGCGCCTTTATTGGAAGCATACTCTAGCTGCTTTCTAAGTGTCCTTCCAAGCATATCGTAATCGACTGCTATGCCACTTGTGCGTAGAGATGAAACCAGCTCAAGTGTCTTTGCTCTGAGATCCTCAGTTGCATTTGCAACATATACAAGTGGTCTTGGGGATTGTTTCAATATGCCATGCCTCTTAAGGGCCATCACTATCCGCTCCACCCCTCCAGCAACACCTGTGGCTCCAATATCTTTTCTTCCAAACGCTTCAGTGAGTCTGTTATACCTTCCTCCACCAATGAGTGCCCCAGAATTAGCGGCTTGATCAAATGCTTCAAAAACTACTCCAGAATAATAGTCAAGCCCACGCACGATGCCAAGGTTAATGCGTGCTCCTTCTACCTTCTTTGCGTTGAGCAAGTCCATCAAGCTGACTAACTGCTGCCAGCTGTCAAGCCCCATTATGTCGGACTTGCTGGCAATTTCGTCTGCATTGCCCTTTAATTTTGACAATTCTATCAGTGCCTGCATTTTTGCAGGCTCTATTTTGTCCTTGTATTCTACAAGCACTGCCTGAGCCCCTTTTTTTGGTACCTTGTCTGCTGCACGAAACATTTCAAGCATAGTCTCTTCGCTAGAAATGCCAAGTTTTTTTCTGATATACTGCTCAAGGAACTGCCTGTCATTTATCTCGATTACTACCTTTAGACCCAGTGTTCTGAAAAATGTGTAAACAAACTCAATTACTTCAGCATCGGATTCTTGGCTGAATGGACCATACACTTCGATATCCCACTGGTGGAAATAGCGATAGCGCTCTGCTTGCGGCTCATCATACCTCCACACACCTGCAAATGAAGCCAGCTTGACTGGCATTTTGAGATCGCGTCGTGACTCGATGTATCGCGTTAGACCGATAGTAAGGTCAAAACGAAGGGCGACATCTCTGCCACCCTTATCCTTGAAAGCGTAGATTTCATTTGAGATTGCAGTACCACTCTTTGCCTCTAGTGTTGTAAGCATTTCAAGAGGAGATGGCTCTGTGAGTTGGAAATTGAACAGCTGCGCAATTTCAAAGAACCTATCGCGGACATAATTTATGTTAGCATACTCTTCAGGATCAAGATCCCTCATGCCTCGGGGAAGCTCTAACCGGGCCACACCAGTAGCCAATGGCGTGTTAACATTTAGATTTTGCGATATTTTGGCATGGAATATTCAATAAATAGTCGTCATTTGTTCACTGTCATATTGGCAGGCGGCTACCGATTCCTTGATCATATGACAGATGCCGTTATAGAGGCTTACGGGACCACGCTAGAGGAAGCATTTGAAAACGCTGCCAAGGCTCTCTGCGATACAATGATCGACTTGAAAACGGTCAGACCCATAAGAGAGATTAAATTTTCTGCCAAAGGCAATGACCTCTATTCGTTGCTCTTCGACTGGCTGGACAAGGTAATGCTCTTGCTGGTGGCAGACGGGATAGCCGTATCTGAATTTTCTGTCAAGATAAAACAACATAATAACAACAACTATTTGCTTGAAGGTACTACAATAGGAGAACCACTTGAATTAGACCGGCATCACTACAAAGTGGAAATCAAGGCAGTGACATATCATGAAATGGAGATCAAGCAAGAAAAAGATATGACTATAGTAAGGTTCCTGCTTGACCTCTAAGCATTCAGAAGGTTCTTAGTTTGCTCAAAGTGTCAGAGCACTAAACAAAAAATTTATCCAAAAGATAGTGAGCTTAGATTCACGTCGCTGCGCTCTTGATATCTTGTATGCACGACCAAAAGGTTAAGAGAAAACTAGAAGAGGCACGGCCTTTTCAAGCTTAGTCATAGATGCACTACATTACCACATGGTCTCAATTATTAACTTTATTGTCACGATGTTAGCCAAACCACTGCTCAAGCGATTGGCTGCGGTTTGCTATGGATTTTTGCAGTTTGTCAAGCGTGCTACTTACTCTATCTGTTGAAAAGCTTTTCTTGACACAAAGAAAGTCAAGTACATTTTCACGATTGACTGTGCCAAATTCGATCTTGTCTACCTTTGGTTCTTCAGGGTCGAGAAAGATATTACGTATCTCTTGGTAGGGCACTTGTCTAAGCAAGTTCTTGATTTTTTGAACATCTTCTAGCCTACCATTTTCCTTAATTAATTTAATTGCAGTCTTTGGGCCGATACCAGGAAAGCCGCTGGGGTTAAAATCAGTACCGATAAGTATGCCAACATCCACTAGCTGCTCATGTGTTAGTCCAGTCTCATGTAACACCCTGTCATGCTCAAGTATTTCAGGCTCGATATCGATATACGTGTTACGGTTTGGCACCTTGCGCTTGCCGCTGATTGCCAGATTACGCACTAGCTTTTTGGCTCCAAACAATATTGAATCATAATCTTGGCTTCCAACCGCAAAGGCAATATTATGCCTTGTAAGGTATGAGGCTGCCGATTCGCCCTCAGAGGGCGCCTGAATATATGGAATGCCAAGATATGAGAGCAATTTTTTTGAATCTTCCACCATATCCGGTGTCAGGATTGCTGTACGTGTACTATACTTGCGTGCGTCCTCCATCCTGCCCTCTTCAATTGCAAGATTATACTTTTCTGTCGCTTCTTTTTTCAGCTGGCTTCTGCGCTCTATTTCAGCCATTTTGAGCTCATTTGCCTTGCCGTCAAAAACGTAAAGAGGCTTGATATTATCCATCATTAGATTGGCGTTTCTATAGAATAGGCCACTCAGGTGGCTCGTTACTTCCCCTTTGCTGTTCGTAAGCAGTTCCCCTGTTGGCCCCCTTATTATACTGAGGAACTGGTAAATCGTATTGTAGGCATCAATTGCAACAACCTTGCCTGCTAGGTCCGTCAATTTAAGCGGCCTAGGTGTTACCAGTGGCTTGAGGTCTAAGCCCATTTCTTGCTTCACATAATACACATAAGGGCGCCACAAAAACTTTAACTCTGTTTAACTCTGCATTACGGGAATCTTTAAGCCAAGAAACTAGACAGGCATGGCCATTCTAATTACTTTCATACAAGCAAAAAGATCAATGATATTTAATGACTTTTGGCCACATACTGGAAAGTATCGCCTTTATTACAAGGGCAAAAGAGTGCAAGAGATGAGACCAAAGACCTTTCTAAATGGGAAAACGGTAACCCGCGAATTGCTAGCACATTTCAAACTGCTTTAGTATGTCGTGATCAGCTCAACAACAAGTAAGTTATTGCTTATGGGCTCTCAATGTTTGAACTATCCATTCAACGTCTTCCTTTGTCTTTGCCAAGCGCCCAATCTTTATGCAGTCTCGGATGTCCTTTGACTTGAGTTTTGTCCATACCGCCTCTGCTATTGCTGTGGCGATATCAGGGGGGACTCCTTCGCGGCCAAGAATGTGAGCAGATACTTCGTGGAATGAGCTAAGCGAGTATTGTTTAAAGTGGAGCACGACGAACCTTGACAAAAGCGGCGTCAGCATTCTGTCAGTAGCGTTGCTTGACGCAAAAACCCATGTCTTTAGATGAGTATTACGCGTCTTTTGGAACTTGGTTTCCGATATGATGCCTGCCTCCATCAGACTCAGTAGTGCAGTCTGATCCTTCATTGGCATGTGTTCTATTTCATCCACAATCAGATACCGTGGCCTTTTATCAAACAGATAATCTATCATGCCGGACTTGGTGCTGTGACTTCCAAGCGTAAAATATGACCGTTCAAGCCTCATGCATTCGAGCATGAAAAGCGTCTTTGCAGACGCTGGCGGACCAACAAGCAACATGTGTACAGGCTTTTCAGAAGAAATTGATAGATGAAACAGCCTTTTTACATCGCTATAACCTACTATGTTCTCAAATAGGGGCTCCGGTTTAACGGCGGTCAGCCTTTCAATTTCTGGGTTGATTATGTGCTCTTCTCGCGCTGGAGCTGGCAGCTTCTCTTCAGGCACTTCACATAATGTATATAGGTAATAGATTTTAGAGGTTCCTACCAAACTGTAATATCTATGAGCTGAAATTTTCTAGACTCTAGTTGACAAACAAGCGTATGGCACTTATTGTTTCGCCTGTCAATTTGACAGTGTAGGCCGCGGCATCAGCAGCGGATATTTTTGAGAGTTGATCAAGGAATTGGGCCTTGTCCTTACCACGCTCATATGTACCACCAGACTCCTTTACGCATAGTGGGAATTTTTGCATCTTGATACCCTTTGCTGTAAGGTGCCCAATAAAGCACCGATAGGCATCGAGATTATACCAATCCCAGCCGCGCTCCTCACTGTATGCTATCCATACATCTATTGTATTTTGAAAAAACGCCTTCTGGCGCAGGTCTTCAAGAGTCATGTATTAAAAGTCGGCCCTGCGCATTTTGCTTCCGCAGCGTGGGCAAGCTCCGCCCTTGAACCTATGACCGCAGGCTATGCAGATATAGTTAATTCCTCCACCTGAACCCAGCATACCGCCAAACCCTCCTCCGCCGCTACCCATTCCCATGCGTGCCATCATACGCCTGCGCATGTAATAGGAAATACCTATGAAAATTGCGATTGCTGGAATGAGCCCCCATAATCCAAGCCACATTGTAAATAGCAGACTTATGGCAAGGGATACCATTATCCATGCCATTTGCTGACCTATCCAGTTCAATTAATTATCGTTTGATATTGGAATTATTCTTTTATTAAGTTTTCCAGCTGAAGTACTATAAAATCAAATTATATTCCATACGAACATACAAGATAAGGTATCTTAACGTCAACACGAATAATTAACAACATCAGCTTTTCATCCTTCTATTTGCAATATCTGGATATAGTATCATATACACTCATTCTACTCCGCTCTTAGACCCTTTTTATAATGATGCCCTGAATCGGTTATTATTTCCGAGCATTCTCATATCCAAGCGAAAATATATTCAAGCTTCTCTTGTAACATCTTAATCATTCGGGGTTGCATCAGGCTCATTACTTTCGAGTCTGGCTATCATAAACATAAAACCATGTCAAATCCTCTGCTGTGGGTGCACTATATTATTTTCATGTTTAGTAGATAGCAACCTTAACGCGACATGACGTCATGAATATTCAACAGTATCCCTGCCCAAAATACACTCCAACTAGCAATGGTCGTAACCATATCAGTAAATGCATATCAATATTTGTCTATCTTCTACATTTGAAGACCTTTATTGCACTATTATACATGATTTCACATGAGCAACACTTCTGGGGACAGTTCCAAAATGTTTGCTCTCATTCACTGTTTCAATGAGGCATATGAATTATACAACTATTTCTTACTTACATAGAATCAAGCTTACACAGGTTCATGCCTATTGACTTAGAAGTAAAATCTACCATTTAGATAATCTCTAATTTATGTGGAATATCAATTGTACTTCATATTCCAACATTAGAAGGTGTGTTTCTCTCTATGTGTAGCATTGCATGGGTCAATTAATTTACTAGTAACCATAAACTTTATGCACAGTTAAATGTAATAATAACTTGGATTCTGAGTTATTATTGTTGCCTAAACCACCTGCTGCGGTTTCAATCTTTGTGCTCTGTGACACCTGCTTCTGGTGTGCAACATTTCTTGACAAGACCAAAGTGAATGATAAGTGCCCGATGTGCTCAGCCGCTCAACTATCAAGCTTTCCAATAATGCCGGACGAATCTTTTATTTTCAGCTATGACACTAAGCGCGGAGTCGAGCTGGACTTTGGGCGCAGGAAATAATTAGCCTGAGTTCACAATCTTAAGTTCTAGGCTGTTGCCGTTCCTATCATATGCGGCTATTGTATTGTCCTCATACGGGTGACTGATAATGATGGATACAAACCCCGTAAAGTTATTGAGATCTTCAAGCGAGGGATTATTTGAGCCTCCGGGGTGAGAGTGTGCTGTGCCAACATGAGGTATGGTGTATGGAAGATCATGAATTCCAAAGCCGGAGTAAAATGGTCCACTCTCTGAAAATGGAGGGATTACGACCCCATCGACAGTGATCTGCTCTCGTGTACTCTTGCCCTGCAGGACGAGGATGGCCTCATTTGGATGGTGTGTCTTTGCCCAAGTAATTATGCTGTCAGCCACCTGTCTAGTAATAGTGACGGCCTTTCTATTTTGTCTCTCTCTCTTTTTGAAAGACACTAAAAAGTCTCTGGATTTGACTTTTATTTTAACATTAATAAATCCACAAAATCTCTCTGGCGTGAATGGTTTCCTTAGGAGGCAGGTCCGAAAGGAAGAATAAGAATTAAAATGATACAAACAAAAACTTGTACTGTTTTAATGCAACTCAGTCATTACAAATAATGAGGACAAGTGTTGTCACTTTGAAAATGACTGCAAGCTTCAGTCTCTATATTAATATATGTTATTACATACAACAGTATGTACAGTCTGTCTGTATTGTCCTTCTCTATATTCTTAATGTTATTTTCGTGCGACGTACAAAACTGTATAAAAAAACAAATGAGACATATGTGTATGTTGCTTGCTCCTTGCAGAAAAAAATATTCGTCGGCCATATTTGCATCAAGAATGTAGCAATGCTAAATAAGCAGATGGTGCATAAGAGCATCAACTTGATGATGACCTGATGCTATTGAAAAGGGAGAGTGTTAATAACAAGATAATTCTACGGAGAGGCGTGGTTGGCAACGACTGCGACGGGACACCGCTTCTCATAAATGGTAGGGCCGAGGCATATCGCGTCAACGATACTGCGGTCTCGCTTTGGAACATGTGTAACGGCATTACATTTGATGACCTGTTGCGTGAGGTTCTCCGGATTTCAAGTGGTGGAGAGAATGAAGTAAAGAAATCGCTTGAGCATATGGTAAGGAAGTTTCAGAAAATCGGAGTCATTGAATTGCGAGATCCTCATTACCCACATATCTGAAATGCAAACATGATGTAGCCTGTTATTATGCTGTTGCGCCTATATGGGTAAAAGTTGTTGGTTTCCTTTGGCATTAGCTCTTGCTTGATCGCAAGGGCATCTTCCTTTGACACTGACACTTTGACTAGTCGCTCACCTAGTATTGCAGACCACGGAAGTTGAGGAAGCATCCCTTTCTTATTTGCAAGCAATACTACAATTCTGTTTGGATTTTCTTTGTCAAGTATGATAGAGTAATTGCAGTCATATTTGTCAGTAAACGGATCGGGCACACAATACGGATCAATATGTACATATTCACGAAGCCTGTCGCGAAACTCGTCTGCTAGACCTGCAGATATTGCAATGTCTGTAAGCGATAGTTTCTTGATCTCTTCAGAGGTCGGGAGCTTTATAGACGTAGTAAGCACAACTGCTCTTATTGTAAATGGTATGATTATATAATTTTTCAGGGTGGACGAGTATGTGTGCATTTCAATTAGTATTACAGGATACTTAACTTGTAGTTGGCAACCTATGTGACTGCAATAAGTGAGATTGTGATTATGATTTACCAAGGTGATAAAGGCATAAATTGCAATACCTATTCACAAATTAGGAGCGCCGGGGTACCCAAGCTAGGTAAGTCAGAGTAGGCCCTAAAAGGGGTCAGCCTCGAGATCATATATGGATATTGTGTGACACACTATGACGCGCTAGCTGATGTCCTTCGGGACTCGAGGGTTCAAGTCCCTCTCCCGGCGCCCATCTATTTGAGTCTGGCACATACTTTAAAGCTCATACGTCCAATTGATTTGCAAGAATATTGATTTCTGACTTGTCAGCTTATCACTCAAGCTTATCAGGAGATGAAGCGATATTACTGGGTCGACTATTACCATCGCCTGGCGGAATACATAAAAATCAGCATACATTGCACTTGTGTGTGCAAACGAGCGAACCTAATAGTGTAATAACAAATCCAATACTCATCTAATGAACTAGTAAAGGCCGTTAAGGCCCTTCACTATTCATAAGCTCGTTTGAGAAATCATATGCTTTTACAACTAACTGTAATAAAGGGAGTTTGCCCTTATTATATCCAAATACTTCACACCATAGGAAAAGTGTGTGTGTGTGGCGGCTTTTCTTTATTAGAGGCAAGCCAAGCCAGGCCAGTCGCGCACACACACATTCTCCTATGTGTATTGTAGGTATACTAGATA
>DATFBV010000004.1:0-3737 GCA_035253605.1 Nitrososphaera sp. | reverse complement strand
TTGTCCACTGCTCGAGTGATGCCGATCCTTGGAGTAGTGACAATACGCTTGGGCCTATTACCAAACTCGATATAAATCTGCGATTCAGAACTGGTCATATCAGTTCCATTGAGCGATGATGTGATATTGAGAGCCTGTGTGAGCTTGCCAGGTCCAGAGGTGAGTGAAAAAATATCGTCAACTTGCCGTAACTGCCTCATCAATTCGACGCCTTCTACCGGCTCAATTCCTCGAATCAGGACTGCCCCTGCCTCTACTCTGCTTCTTCTTGCAGAGACATTTAAACAAAAGTGGTTGCCGTAAGTAAAATATACGTAGGCCCTTCCGACGTCGCCAAACATGATTTTATTTCTACCTGTTGGACCAACATACGCATGGCTAGCTAGGTCATCACTATGGCCGTATGCCTCTGTCTCCACGATTATGCCAGCGAGCCGAAACTGCTTATTGTTATTTCTTATAATGCGGACAAGTTTCTTACCAAGAAGATCTTTTGCAACGACTTCAGTTGGCCGCTGGTAAAACGAGCTGTTTTGGCAGCTCACAAATAATCCTCCAATGATGCTTCGCTCTCTTCTTCCTTATTGATTTCTACAGCCAGCTTTTTCAGATCGGCTTCTAGCGCAGAAAGAAGGCCCTTGTTATAAATAACAGCTGCTGGGTGGAAAGTCAAAAAGTACTTTTGGCCTGCCCTCTCTACTATCTTGCCTCTGCTTGCAGTTATCGAACTGCCACCTAAAAGCGAAGAGTATGCAGTCCTGCCAAGTATACAGATCACCTTGGGCTTGATCAAAGCAATCTGTCTATCAAGATATGGTCTACAGGCGGTCAGCTCGTCTTCTTTCGGCACCCTGTTGTTTGGAGGCCTGCACTTGACCATGTTTGTGATGAACACCTGAGACCTTTCGATGCCTGCTTTTTTCAAGAGGCCGTCAAGGATTCGACCAGCGGCTCCTACAAATGGCCTGCCCTCTTTGTCTTCGCTATGACCTGGTGCCTCTCCTATGAACATTATCTTGGCAGAAAGCTGACCTTCGCCTGGCACAGCATTCTTCCTTGTCCGTGACAGCTTGCAAAGAGGGCAGCCTCTTACATCAGCAGCAATCTTCTCAAGTGAGTCATCATGCTTTTGTGCCGCCATAAGATATTGTCATTATATCTTTCCAAGAACATATATCTTTTAAAAAGCATGCTTACTCTTCCTCTTTTTTACTAACCCTATTACTATGAGTGAAATTCCGATAATGACGCCGTAAAGAGAATAGACATAAGAATTGGTAATGATCGAGCAGTTCCTCTCCATTTCTTCTAAGTGCTCTGGAGCTAAAACAGATATGTCAACTTGTGCAAGGTCTGACAGGCACTTGACACCCTGAAAGTTAAGGTAAATAGCAACTGCTCCACTTGCAGCAAGTATTATTGTTCCAATGTAGATGTACTTTTTGTACGGTTTGAGTGAACGTATGGTGGCATGCAGCAGCATCTATTACTTATTGTTTAGCTGGTGGACTCTATTTCATGTGTATCCTAAAGATATTTTCTATAGGCTTTTCTTTAATTGAATCCTCTGCTGCTGCCATCACTCTAACTAAAATTCCTCTTTCGTTCATTATTAGCAATGCACTAACTACGTTACCTGTAATATAGTAGTAGTGATTATTATTATTATCATCAAGTTTTGTTTTCTCCCTCGACCCCCCTTGGGAACAATACTTCATATGGCTCCAGTATCTCATGAAGAATTGCCCTTCCTTTTTCTGAAACCTTGTATTTAATTATTGTCTTGTTGCCCCAAGGCTCTTCAAACCTTTCTATCAAGCCTTTATCGACCATGTCATCGATTATTGCTCTATGCTTTACATTGTTTAGACCGCAATAACTCATTAGCTTGGTCTGATTAAGCTCTCCATATTCTGAGAGCTTTAGTATCACATCCTTTCTGATATAGACCCTGTCGCGATATTCGTGAACCATTTTAACCAGGAGGTTTTTTGTGCTTGAATATTGCATGTCTGATTAAGATTGATGAGTAGTAAAAGCCTCCGACGCGCTGCTGCATACCTGTCACTAGCACCATGATAAACCCTTTCTAGAATGACTTACGGATGGGGCTATAGATTAAGGATGTGGTAACTATGTTACGTGTCAATAGTGAACAATAGTTAAAATAATTCATCCTGAAGTCGGACTCCTGACAAATTCAAAACTATGATTGGCAGTAAGGCTTGGATGGGGCAACACGTGCTTGGTACTGATGGTTGTTGTGGGTAGCCCAGCAGAACCACAGCAAACATTGACTTGCAATGGCGTTGAACCATCATCTATACTACCAGTAGCCAACTGAGGAATATGATTGATGATGACTTTTGAGGTTCTAATCTGCATAAGGAATACTGAGACGGAAAGCAGAAGTAAGAATGAAAGGTTATGGCGCTCTCATGTATTATAAAAGTACTTTACAATCTTCGGCACGCCTATTATTTCCTCCCAGACCTGATCTGGCGGATTATGTCAAGTACATCGTCAGCGTCCTCAGCTTCTGGATTAATCTCTAGATAAGAGTTTAGAACTTCTAATGCTTCTGAAGGATTGCCTTTTTTGAGAAGTACGATCCCCTTGTCCCTTACTGCGTCAGGATTATACGGGTCGATAGCAAGCACCATTTCATTTGCGATATTGTACCTATCCATATCCTGTATTTCGTAGTAGCTTCCTTTCAGATTGTTTAGCATCCTTATCACAACTTGGGCTGCTGTTGCTTTCTCCACAAGTGCATGAGTGAGAGGAATATTCTGTTGTGGATATGCTTGATCAAGCAATGATTTAAGTGAATAGTCGTCCATTATCCTACCGCCATTAAACGGATCGACTATGATTTCACCGCTGTTATCCTCAAGAATGTGCTTGATCAAAAAGTGGCCGGGAAAGTTCACAGGGTACATCTTGAAGTTCACCGAGCGGGCGACTCTCATGTAAAGTATGCAAAGTGTAATAGGGATTCCAATTTTGCGTTCGATTACTATGTTGAGGTAGCTATTGAGTGGATTGTAATAATCATCGGTATTTGGTTTGAATTTTTGCACGTTAAAGAGGTGGTCGTTTATCTTTTCTATTATTTGGGTTGGTCGTGGGGGGATATTGCCGCGCTTCTTAAGTATTCGGGCCACCTCGTGTCCCATTGCATCTATTGAGGATAAGAGTGCCGAGACATCAAGGCTAGGATAAGCAAGTATCCTTGCAAGATGCAGAGTATACTCAGCCAGCCTGTCTGTATCATCAGACGATGTAATGTAAGTGACGACGCTACTTCTCCAATCTTGAATTAAGGAATTGATATTGGCGGCCAATTCAATTGTCTTCTCAAGTGGCTGGCACCTATTTATGTCGATCATAGAAGTGAAGATTACCGATATGACACAGGGCCTTATCATAAAATTCTCTTTTTACGTTATTATTTTCGATTTTATAATGAACCAAAATATACTTGGGTTAATAAAAATTAAGATAAATGCTTTTATTCAAACTTTCCAGCCTTCACTTCTATATGACAGACGGTAAAACGAAGAGTATTCTTAATAGAAAGATAGGTTTTCTGACTCTGACTGCCATAATAGCAGCTGTGGTGGCGACAACCATCATTAATTCCTCAGGCTCCGCGTTTGCCTATACAGAGGGCGACCCTGCGGTGGTGTATTCCTGCTTCGAGACAAATGATGATGGAAGCTATGTGACACAAA
>DATFBV010000003.1:0-4312 GCA_035253605.1 Nitrososphaera sp. | reverse complement strand
GGAACAGATGCAGCAGCGGCTAACCAAACCTTGGATGTACTTGATAATGCAACACAGGCAGGCAATGAAACAGACCTAGCAGCGGCAGCGCCAGATACAGCAGCACAGGCAGGCGCTAACGCGACAGAGACAGGCGGAGCAGCAGAGACAGGCGTAGGAGCTGAAGAAACAGGTGCAGCTCCACCAGCTGAGGGAGGAGCAGCAGAGACAGGCACTACTCCAGAGACTGGCGCTACAGGTGCAGAAGGTGGTACCGGCGTTTCCATAGTCTCTGGATCTTCAAGCCTGACTACTGATGCATTCCAACCAAACCCCATTGAAGTAGGCGTAGGGGATACAGTAACATGGACAAATGATGACTCACAACCCCACACTGCCACGTCAGGTGAGGCTGTCACTCCAGATGGCAATTTTGACTCTGGCATAATGGCTCCAGCCGCAACGTTTGACTTCACCTTTACAGAAGCTGGGGAATACCCCTACTTCTGTCTACTTCATCCAAATATGATCGGAACAGTCAGCGTGAGCTGACGTCTACCCCCTTCTTTTTTTGAAGAACTAGATGTCTCCTTTCATTTTGAAAAGGATTGTGAATAATTCTTTAGAATTCTTACGCAATACAAAATGCTTTAATAAAAGCGCCACCTAGCTTCGATTTGGGTTTAGATTATCTTGAAGAAGATTGAAGCGGTCGTCCCTGCTGCAAGGCTGGAAAGCGCTTTTGCTGCGCTGGCAGAATTAGGCTTGGGAGGCTTCACCTATTATGATTCAAAGGGGCGCGGACAGATACCCCGCCCTGAGATCCATTCAGGAAGAGGCACAAGCACTTATCGGCCGGAATTTAATATAAATGCAACAATCGTTGTTGTCACTAGAGATTCAATGGCTGACAACGTAATCTCAACCATCTTAGACAGCACAAGTTCAGGGCTTGCGGGCGAGGGCAAGATATTTGTCTCTGATGTGGATGAGGCAATCGATATCGGATCAGGGCAGCGCGGCGAAGGTGCGCTATAAGGGACCTAAATTTTTTATTTTGTTATCAGATTTTCAATAGCCTGGCTTACGTTTAGCATACCTCTTCTCTTTGCATAGTCTTCTATCAGCTTCAGCTGCTCGGAAGTAAAACAGATGGGCATAGTTCTTTTTTCGGCCATACCAAAATACAGTTCTGCAAGATTATAACTCTTTCTCAAGAGGTGCTAATAATTTAATTTAGGACAATGCCAAAAGTAAAGCTATCCTTAAAATATTGCAAGGCATGCTCTGGATTTACCAACACTGCACCTAAGATGACATAGACTACAGACGGAGCGCATACTTAGCCCTCATCTTCCTGCTACTATGTAACCGTCCGTCTATCTCAATATAATAGCAACAATGACAATGATCTTTGACTATGAGATGATTAATATAATTTCCAAAAATAAAATTAAGAACCAGCAAGAACGTTGTTAAAGGGCACTATCGCCCTTTTCCTTGCTTCCAATATCGTATGCTTCCGCAACGTCGTAAACAAAGACCTTGCCGTCAGATGCAGAGCCGGTGCTTATAACCTTGAGCACATCATCAATAATTTCCCTTGCTGCAGCGTCCGGCACTAGCACTTCGATTTTAGTGCGAAAGCCGAACTCTGGAGTATACCGCATGACTCCTCTTCCAACGGCAACGGGCTCCCTTTTCGCCCTACCTCTCCCCTTGATTTCATAGAATGACATACCGCCTACCTTGTGCTTGTGCAGTAGTTCGTTGACATCGTCAAGGCGTTCATGGGGAATAAGGATATCTAGCCTCTTCATACTATATCCCCTTATTATCAGAATATCGAGGTATTAAGGGTTAGTAAGAACCAAATCAAAAATTACCAGCAGAGCATATTTTTTATTCTTCTGTTGTAGGCGTGCCGCTTTCAAATTGCCTGTGATGCACAAGATCCTGCTGATTTTGAAATTCCTTGCCGCAATTGTCGCAGACGAAATTTGACATAGCAGTTGGGGTGACCTCAGGATAATCTTTGCGCTCCTCTCTTTCGCTAATAGCCTCTCGGTCTTTGATGCTAGCATCAGCATCCGTTTGACGGATCCTAACGTCTGGGCTTTCCCGTGTGTTGTCGGTTATCTGATAATCCTTTTTCTTGGAGGGGATATTTTCTTCAAGTGCCTTTTGCACATGGTACGAATCGCGAAACTGGATATAGCCATTTAGGCTTTCAAAAAGTGCGACAATATCATCATCATCATCCTCTTGTCCTTTTTCATCATTACGGCGGGTATTGATGCTTCTGACATGATCAATGATGTTATACTTGAATGCCGGAAATGTAAGGCCTGCAAGCTGGGCTACAGCGCGATTTACAAAATCAGGGTCTCTTGCTGCTCTTTGCACTGCACGATTTAGCTGTGTTGCATCGTAGGTAGGGATATGCTTTGTAGCATCGATACTTTCTTTCGTCTTATCTTTCATCGTCTAGAGCAGGTACTAGCACAACAATTCTGATAATGGTTTCGCCTATTGTTTTGCAGACAGGCCACCATCTACCATCATGACAGTCCCTGTGACCCACTTTGAGTCCTCAGAGCAAAGGTAGGCAACTGCGCCGGATATGTCCTCCGGTTCACCTATCACATGCAAAGGAAATGTAGATTCTAGTAGTCTTTTAGCTTCCTCATCCTGAAGGTATGGTTCGATTATGGAGCTTCGGATAGTAGAAGGAGCAACGCAATTGCAGCGAATTTTGTATTGTCCATATTCAACTGCAATGCTCCTTGTAAACATTATTACGCCAGCCTTGGTCACAGCGTACACGGAGAGTGGCACTCGAGGGATAGATCTGATGCCTAACACCGATGAGACGTTGATGATACTGCCACCTCCATTTTCTATCATTACTGGGATTACAGCCTTGGTCATTCTGAACATGCCAAAAAGGTTAGTTTTGACAAGGTCATCCCACTGATCCTCACTCATTTCATGAAATGGCGTTGGATCGTTTATTATGCCAGCATTATTGACCAAGATGTCTATCTTGTCAAATGAATTGATCGTCTGATCGATTGCGCTGAGTACCTCAGCTTCCTTAGTAATATCTGCTATTACTGTCATCGTATTCTTCTTATTGCCAATTTCAGAAGCTGCTTTTTGCAACTTAGTTCTGTCTCTGCCAAGCATGATGACTTTGCATCCTTCAGAAGACAGTCTCTTTGAAATCGCCTTTCCAACTCCACCGCCTGCTCCCGTTACTATAGCGACCTTGCCCTTTATCATGTGATATTATCTCAGCAAATAATCTTTTAAAGTATTTGAGTGTTCACATGACTCTATTTACTTATTGGCCAATGCCTTGGCTACAGCTGCCTCAAGCTCCGAAATAACTGCGGCAGTATCTGAAGGGTCGCTCTTGAATGTTGCGCCAGCGGCATAGTCATGGCCGCCTCCATCTGAAAGGTTAGCTGCAATTCTGCGGCACGAGATTGCTTCATTATTACGCCTTATGCTTACCTTGCCTTTAGTACTGTAGAGCATCATTACATCAGCATTTGTCCTAGCAAAGACTTCCTCTGAAAATAGGCTGCTCTGCAGATACGGAGATGACTGGGCATATACTACTTTGAACTTGCCAGCCTGTCCTATCTGCATAGAGGCAAAGACCTGAGCTTTTGCCTCGTCACGCAGACGTACATAATTGTTGTAGTCATTCTGCATCTCCACATCCCACAAGATGCCCCTAGCAGATTTTACTGCAAGATCCGACAGCCGATAATAAAAGTCTGGGAATGTTTGATAGTAGCGTATTAGCTCCGATATTGGAGTAAGGTACTGATCCCTTGTGAAAAAGTCCATGGTATGGGCCATGCTTGCAAGTCTTGCAGCCAGCATGTTGCCGGGCAGAAGAGTTTCATACATTAGGTCTGCTGCGCATTTTCTCCCCGAAACATCAAGCACAATTTCGACGTAGGGCATGACCGCGTCAATTGCCTGCTGTGACCACGGATGGTGATCAACCCACATTATCTTCCAGCCCTTAAGTACTGCATCTGAAAATGTCTTTCTACAGGTTTCAATCAACTCGTCGTTGAGGCCAAGGTCTGCAATGATTATCTGTCCGGACTCAGCCGACGATGAGGAGGAGTATCGAGTTGCAGAGTAAATAAAGTTGCCAAGCTTATTGAAATTTTCAGCACCATAGCCCAGAAACACGGTCATTGCCTGAGGATAGCGCATAAGTCCTATGGCAGTAGAATAGAGGCCGTCAAGATCAGACTCATGTGAGAAGATTATTACCTTTGTCAACGCACTTGTATTTTCAAATACC
>DATFBV010000002.1:0-11216 GCA_035253605.1 Nitrososphaera sp. | reverse complement strand
CATGTGGACATTTACCAAGCTCGCTAAGGATCAGATGGTTTCGTTTCTAGGAGCGACACCTGAATTACAGAAGACAATGACAGCAGATGAACAAGAACAAGTTGATGAGCTAATGACTATGATATTCCCAGTTAGTGAGCGCCAAGCAGGAATAATAAATGAGGCAATTAACCATCAAAAACTTGAACGCTATCCATTAGAAAGCATTCGCGCGCCTACACTTGTTATTGATGCCAAAGACGTCAGCACTTTTCCAGGTTCGAAATATACTGCAGAGAACATGCCAAATGCCAGACTTGTTGCCTTTGAGACTGGCGGTCACATGCTGATTGGCCATGGAGAGGACACTAGAGCGGCAATAAAGGACTTTCTGAAACAACAATACCCGCAGATAGAGACTCCAACTCAACCATAGAGACGCAACGATTTTTATCGCCTGTTCAAGACCGCTTAAATGTCCTGAATACAATTTTTGTTTCCTTGCATGTCCTTATCAATAATGATAAAGGGCAATATTGTAAAGGGGAACCCCTAGCAGCCCGCCCGTCCTGGAGACTTTATTTGATGCAATGAAACATATACGCACAACCATATGGACAATGGATAGTAGAGCAGGATAGCACTCAATGCATTGCACTGCAATCTCCCTATTTAATTATGATTGAATTAAGAGGATTGTCGAATTGGAAAATAAGAAAATTAAAGAGGAGAATGTTCTTATCATCAATATGAGCTCGTCACCCCCTAAAGTTTCGATACATTCTGAAGGTATTGCATGGAATTCTGATGAAATGCCAAAGAGAATATTAGTACCATTGGATGGTTCCGATTATTGCTTTCGCGCTGCAGAGTATGCAATCAACCTCGCTAAGTTAACAGGTGGAGAGATACTGTGTCTCCATGCCATTGGAAACCTACCATACACAGAATACATGGCACCAAGTGGTCTCACAGTCCCACGCTACATACAGGAGGCAAAAAAACAAACAGAGGAGTGGTTTTCACAAATAAAATCAAAAGCAGCAAAGCGCGGTGTCAAGGTAACAATAGCAGAGACAATCTTCAACCTTCCGTCATCAGTAGCTGAATCTATCATAAATTATGCTTCTGAAAAAAAGGCTGACCTCATTGTCATTGGCACAAGAGGCAGGTCAGGCTTAAAACGGTTGGTGCTAGGAAGCATTGCAAGTGCAGTAGTAGCTCATGCAGGTTGCCCTGTGCTTGTAACAAGATAAAGAGGGTTTATTTATCCAGATAAAGATGTCGTCATGTTGTCCAGCAGTCAGTTGTAAAATTTATGCCTGTTCAATTGTAATAGATAATTCGTCAAGTTTGGACTACTGGAGACTATAATACTGCTACTATTATTACAATGATGGCATGCAGCATAATAGCTTGACCATTCTCCCTATGATGCAAATCAAAAGAATACTTCCCATGCTTCAGAAGCCGCTGGAACTTCACCCATACTAGATTTCTTCCTTAGATACCTGGCCAAATCGGTAGCTGTGATAATACCTACAACATCTTTACTATAAGTATCTTCAACTATCAAGTGCCTTAGCTTCTTTGTTGCCATAATTTTGGCTGCTTCTTCAATTGGTGCATTCTTTTTCACGTTAACCGTTGGAAATGACATCAAAGACATTGCACTTATACCCCTAGGAGATAATTCATTGGCAATGATCTTTATTATATCGCGTTCTGTAAGGATACCAATAATTTCGCCTTCATCATCTGTTATAGCAATCGAGCTAATATTTTCGGCTAGCATCTTTTTTGCAATATCTAGAACACTATTCTTAAAATTCATAGTCACTGTTGTTGTGGTCATATAATCTTCAACTAGGGTATTATCATCATCAGCTATGTTATTCTGGTTACTCATTTACTTAAGATGAGTTTGCAAGCATGATATATATGATCAATGAATACTGTGCCTCGCACTGAATTGCAGTGCATCCTGTTCTCTTCTAAGGATTACAAACTTGAAAGTCATTGGAATGGCTCAACAACAAGAAATTTCCAAGCCAGATTTTGGTTAAAATGTTTTTGTTCTAAGAGAATGAGCTAAAGGAATTCAATATGCAGAGACTTGATTTTTTTCTCTTTGGAGTCCTCATCGTGTGTGAATTCAAACGTAAATCTGCCTTTAATTTGCTTTCCCTTTTCAAATGTTATCAATGCAACTATGCTATTATTATTATTAGGGTTCTTTATTTTTTCTATTTTGATTTTGCGTTGCAATTCGCTGTTGGCCATCAATGCAACCTTAAGAAACGGCTCTATTGCAGATTTTCCATGCAATCCTTCTACTTTGCTAAATGGTTCGTATACTACTGCATCGTAGTCAAAAAGATCAAGCATGCCATCAAGATCTCTGCTATCCATGCATTTGAAATACCGCACCACGATTTCTTCACCTGAAAGAGGCATGGATTCTTTGGCGTTAGTCTTCAAAGATATTAAATATCACCTTTTTTCCCTCTTTTACTCTAATCAGAGAGAGAGAACAAGATAAATAACTAGTAGGACTGCACTGCATGGCACTATAATATAGGACTATTTATGCTGTCATTATCTTAGCTCGACTTCGGCAACAGTGGTGTTTGATGTCACATTGATTTCAGCCTTCACATTTGCTAACTTCTCGAAAATGAGTGCAAGCAACTCCTTTGTAAATAACGACCAGTTCTCACCAAGTTCATGCTGAATTATAAAGACATGTTTTCGGGAACCTTCTAGCTTATGGTCAGCCTTTATTCCTGAGACTTTCATATATTCCTCAAGAACCGATAGTACAACCCAGAGGTTGTATTGTTTTTTCATAAACAACACAGAGTCTTTCATTAATGAAAAGGCTAATTCTGCTGCATGTTTTATGATCTCGTCTCGGTAATGATCAATGTCTTTGATCCCACTACTTATGGCTATAGATATAGCCCTGTCTATCAAGCTTGACAGTATCACTTTTGGAACAGGCATCATGCCTATCTTATTCTCATATCTATCCCATTCAGAATATCTTTTTAGAACCTGGTTGACAAGCACATTAAGAGAAATCTCTCTGTTGTCTGCCTCTGTCTGAAGCTCATCTATTACTTTCGTATCTAGTCTGAATGTTACGCTCCGCGTCTTCTTAGATTGATAGGTATTCTCCTTTAGCGTATTTGGATAGTCTTCAGGCACTGACAAAGTTTAGTAGAAGTGTGTCTTAAAAGTCTTGTAAGTGTGCTATATAATAATGGAGCAGCTTTACCGAGTAACATAGTCCTTTTGTCTAGTGCACTGCATTGCACAAGATTCCTACATCTAAAATATATCATTATTGAAATAGTATTTTGGCTATGAGCATAGAATCAGTACCAGTTTCTAACATTATGGTCAGAGACGTCAAGACAGCCGAAGAGAATCAGAGCGTTAACGCCATTGCTAAGGTGATGAGCGATAACAATATTGGAAGTGTAGTGATAGTAAAAAGTGGTGATGTAGAGGGATTATCAGGTATAATTACTGAAAGAGATATTGTCCGCATAGCAGCGGCTGCTGCGCATAACTCCTCATTATCTTCAACTCTTCTTCAGCTGCTTGCACGCGACATAATGAGCAAGCCGGTCATTACCATAGATGCAGGAAGTTCCATACAAGATGCAATTCAAAGCATGAAACTCAACAGCATCCGCAGGCTTCCAGTGGTAGATAGAGAAGGAAAGATGGTTGGCATTATTGCTGACAAGGATATATTTAGAGCGATCATAAACAGCCAATCACTGGTAGCAAGCATTAGCGAGAATGTTACAATAGAATACAGGCCAATGTACGAGAGGCTCAGCGAATTCATAATGGGAGAAATGCTTTTACCTGGAAGCAGTAGCAATCCAAACTGACAATGATATCACGTTTATTTGCAGAAATGATATTTGTTGTTGCTGCTATAACGCTTCTCTTGTCTTCTCCCATTATCATTAATGCACAGGGATCTGTAGGCAACACTACGAATAGTCAGGTTAGTAGTCAACAAGAGGAGGAGAATAATAATAAAGCAATCATAGTGGCATTCACAGAAGCTTTTAACGATCGCAACTATACTGCCATTGAACAATATGTTGCTGAAAATATAACCGAACATCGTCCTGGTGTGCAGTCTGGACGAAATAGCACTATAGCATTCCTCCAAAGCCTCGCTACTGCCTTTCCAGATTTTCAAACATCCATAGACCAAATGGTTGCTGAGGGTGACAGAGTTGTAGTATTTACTACCACAAATGGTACCCACCAAGGCGAATTTATTTTTGCTCCGGGTGTTCCACCATCGGGCAAGCAGATTAGCTTCAAAACAGCTGACATGTATCGCATTTCAAATGGTCAACTAGTTGAACATTGGGATGTAATAGAAATACTTGATACGTTGGCAGCGATGGGTGCTATTACTTTTAATCAGCCTCCTTCTTCTCCTTCTCCTCCTGTCAACAGTACAAACAGCAGTAGTAATGTAATTCCACAGCAATAGAAAATGGCTTAGATATAGAAGGTGTGAAGAAGGTTTTTTCTATCTCTTAAGCTCTTTAAGTTCATCAGACGAGCCAGATTCTAAATGAGTTTGATTGCTGAGCACCAGGATCCTGTACTGACATATCCCGGAGTACCATTTTACAGTGGAAAACTTCAACAAATCAAAAGACTTTCAAGTAGCACTTTAGTGCAATGCACTGCATACCTACTGGTTAATTCATCGTTTGGCTCACCATATCTCAGTACGAAATGTCAAACAAATTATCTAACTCGAATAAACGAGCTCGTACCATGATACTGTGCGGTATTCTAGTCGCGTCGGGAATAGTAGGTGCTCTAATTCCGTTTTCAAGTATTGTTGGTATAAATATTGATAGACAGATAAAGGGACCAACCGAAGCAGAAGCCACCACTAACACTAGCAGTAGTAGTAATTCAACGACGATAACATCACCGCCAACAACGACAAGAAAAGAATATACACTAATAGCACAAGATGCAGAGCTTGAAATTGCTGCAGGAAAGGTTGTCAAAACGTGGACATTTAATGGAACAATGCCAGCTCCTACATTAAGATTCACGGAAGGGGATAATGTAACAATAAAATTCATCAACAAGACACCAATTCCTCATACAATACACTTCCATGGAAACCATGACGACGCCAACGACGGTGTGCATCCACAAATCATGCCAAATGAGACGTATCTTTACAACATTACTGCTGCGCCAGCTGGTGCTCTGATGTATCACTGCCACGCATATCCTACATCACTTCACATTAGGATGGGAATGTATGGAGCAATGATAGTTGATCCGAAAGACACTCCGATGCCCCCTGCAAGGGAATATGTTATGGTAATGAGTGAATATGACACCAAGAACATCATGAAGTTTGAGACAGATTACTACCCTATCAATGGCTATGCTGACCAATATGTAGAGAATCCACTGATATTAAACCATGATGAGCTCCTGAGGTTATACGTCATTAACATCGGTACAACAATACCATATCAGTTCCACCTTCACAGTACAACCTTTAAGGCATATCCGTCTGGACTGCTTTCAAACGAGCCAATAGATGCTCAAACAATTCCAGTTGGTCCTGGTGATGCTACAATAATTGAAGCAAAGTGGGAGTATCCTGGAACATATCTCTTCCATAGCCATGGCTTTCAAGAAGAGCGTGGTAATATGGGCCAGATAGTGGTGGTTGCAGGAAATTCCAGTGGGTATAATAGGAGCAATCAGACAGGCGCAGGTAGTGAAACAAATAATATATCCATGTTTGACTGGCAATACCAGCTACAGAATAGACTGCAGAAACCAAGAATAGTCAACTACAGTGATGCACAGCTAACAGGAATTCAACAAAGCACCACTAACAATGGTCACATGATAGCCCACGATAACACTACTAGCTTTACAGAGCCTATTGCAAATGCTAGTGGCGCCCCTATACCAGAACATCGACTTCCATCACACGATAACAATAATAGAAGTGGTGGTGGTGGCCTTATACCAAGCAATCATGAAATATCGATAGTCGAAGGGTCGGGAAATCCAAGCAGCAGTGTATTTTACGATCCTTTGCCAGCTACAGTCAAGCGAGGAAACTCTGTAACATGGATCAACAATGACTCCCTTCCACATACTGCAACCTCTGGCAATCCTGAGAATAGAGAAGCGGCTCCAGGAACATTATTTGATACAGGTATCCTGGGTCCGGGACAGAGTAGTGAGGGAATTACAATCAATGCAGACGCAGGAACATACGACTACTACTGCACTTTACATCCATATATGAAAGGGCAACTGACAATAGAGGAGTAGGAATGTAACACACACATAGAGACACACATTCCAGCTTTTTTTAATGGTATAATTCATTCATAAAGCATTGACCCATAATCTCGATGGCAATATGACCATCATTTTTTTCTTATTCTTAACATTCGGTTTTTTCCTCTCTCCTACTTAGGTATGGTAGCAGTGGATGTCGATTGCTCTGTCTTGCAATGCGTGCCACTGAAATCCAGCTGCTTATAGTCAACAACCCCATCTTGTAAACTATGAATAATAATAATAATAATACAATCCAGAAGGTAGGAGGAACTTCAAACACATTACTAAAGGTCTTGCTGATATGCGGTATCCTCGCTTCGCTGCTTTATGTCGCTACTGACATACTCGCAGGAATGCTATGGGAGGGCTACAGCTTCAGCTCTCAAGCCATCAGTGAGCTTTCTGCTATCGGCGCTCCTACAAGACCACTCGTTGTTACACTTGGCATCATATATGATGTGCTTCTCATCGCATTTGGATTGTGTGTCTGGGTAATAGCTTATGGCGGTGGTCAAAGAAGACATGCACTCCGCTTAGTCGGAGGCGTGCTGGTCGCAATTGGGGCCATCGGCTTCGTGTGGGCACCGTTATTCCCAATGCACTTACGAGGGGCTGAGATGACGTTTACCGATGCCATGCACTGGGCTATTGCGGGTGTGGTTGTGCTCTTAATCCTGGTGATGATAACATTAGGAGCTATTGCATATAGAAAGTGGTTCCGCCTCTACTCGATTGGGACACTTGTGACACTCCTAGTGGGAGGCATGTGGTCAATATTTGTGGGTGGTGCCCAGATTGCAGCAGAACAGCCTACGCCGTTCTTCGGGCTTACGGAACGCATTACAGTCTATGGTTACTTGGCATGGGTGGCAGTGCTAGCCATTGTCCTCTTGCATGAGGAACGAGGGACAGGCTCGATCAGCCCTCCTCGATAACTATTGGATGATCATTTCAAGTCTTTTTAGATAAAAAGGTGCAGCGCGTAGAAATCTGCTGAGCTGAGGTCGTGGGTTCAACTTCCACCCAGTCCATTTTTAATAATCTGGTTAACTACGGCATTAAATGAGCTCAGGAAACATTTGTGCAAACCTTATGTATATGTGCCAGTCATATAGCTGAATGTTTGCAAGGACGATTATAGCATCTTCCACAAGTTGTATGCTTGTTATCTCCTTTCTTACTCCGACTGCAGTACATGCCACTACAGATGAAAATAGCGACAAGACTATCAGTCATAGAAATTTGACTATAGATTTAGGGAATGGAGTACAAACAGATGCAGAGCTGACAATGCCTGTATTGGCTAACCGTTCCCTTCCTGCAATTCTCTTAATCCATGGCGGAGGACCTTTGGACAAGGATCACTTTATTCCGCCAAATAGCAGAGATTTTAAGCAAATTGCAGAATATCTCTCTGAAAGAGGTTTTGTGGTCTTGCGTTATGACAAGAGAGCAATTGGAGCAAATGGCACTGTAGAAGACCCTGACTTGTGGTATGACCTGACAATATACGATCTGATAAGCGATGCGAACAGGGCTCTGCATACCTTGGTTAACCAACCAGAAGTTGATAAGAACGATATATCAGTATTAGGTGTGAGTCAAGGATCATGGATAGCGACAAGGGTTGCTGTAGCTAATCCATTTGTAAAGAATGTCTTGCTACTATCTAGTGGAGCTGAAAAATGGGGTGATACGCTGCATAGAGACATGGTAAACACCACATTGCAATATGTAACAGAAATTTTAGACATCAACCATGATGGGTTTGTCTCACTATCCGAGGTAGTAGCGACTGAGAACACACCATACTGGACCGATGGATTGATTCCAAGTATGATGCTTGTAGAAAACAACACTGGGGGCAGCTACCAATTTATGGAAGGATTGCAGACAATAGAAGTTGACGGCGAAGAAGAAGCAATAGAAATTGATACCGCTCTCAGGAGCTTCCTCGAGCAAAGATTTCAATCAATATTCGTAGATACTGAGGATAGATCATGCCCATTTTTTGGCCTGTGTCCTCCTTCTCTAAGGACCTTTGCAGAACTTGACAACCTAAGCGTAATTGGGAATATCTCCTCTTCTAGCATCTTGTTGATGCAAGGAGGACTTGACTCACCTGCTCAGCCACTTATGCTAGAGCAAAAACTGCTAGATGTAGATCATCCTGACCACACCATAATAGTATATCCTGGTCATGGTCACTTTCTGACCGATATTGGAGAGGACAACAGTTGGATTGACATGCCCGGTCCTCTTCCTAATTACGTCTTGCAAGACATATACAATTGGCTGACAGATCCTGATAGGAAGCTGAGCAGACAAAGTGATGTGAGTGTGGAACTATCGCCATTAGCATAAAAGCTGATTTTTCCAAGTTTCTTCTATTTTCCTCTGCTAAACTTAGAGCAAAGATCAAAACTGCCACACTCGCTTGTTTTTCAATGCCTTGGCTTAACTTTATTTCAAAACTTCGCTTGATAGTTACAGGCTAAGGAGCACGTCAAAAGAAAAACAATGGATGAGGTAAAATTTGAATAGTCTCCTTTAATCTCTGCTTCATCTTTAATCAGGAATCTCGCTGCCTTGGAGAGGTGCTGAGGTTCTGTGTTGTGAAAGTTTTTGTTTCATGCTTCCACATCTAGATATTTTACTATTCGATTACATTTCTTTCCACATCCTCCTCCATCTTTGTCTCCTGCAAAGAAGCAAAAGCATGAAACTTTTTGCTTACTCCACATATGGACCGTGAACCAATTGATCATAGAATCTGACCGATTTGATATTCACAAATTCAAGCATACCATATCTTGATAGTTCTCTGCCAAATCCACTATTTTTCATGCCGCCAAATGGTACGCGAGGGTCAGATATCACGACGTTGTTTATTGTAACCATTCCTGATTCTAGCATTGATGAAAATTCTTCTGCTTTCTCTAGATTTTGAGTCCAAATGCTTGCTCCAAGTCCAAATTTTGAATCATTTGCAATCTTTATCGCTTCCTTTTCATTATCAACCACTATTATTGGCGCTACAGGACCAAATACTTCCTCTTGTGCCACTTCCATGGCAGGGGTAACGTTGGTAAGAATAGTTGGCCTGTAAAAATAACCCCTCTTGCCTTCTATTCTTTCTCCACCTGTTAAAAGCTCTGCTCCCTCCTTTACAGATCTCTTGGTAATTCCTTCCATATTTTCCAGGCTCTTGGCATTAACCACAGGCCCCAGATCCGTATCGTCTGCAAGAGGGTCACCAACCTTCAATTGTTCTGTCTTTTGAACAAATTGTTCAGTAAACTCTTTTGCAACATCCTTAACAATTATGAATCTTTTCGATGCTATGCAGCTCTGTCCGCAGTTAACAAATCTCCCTTTGACTGCTCCTGTTGAAGCCTTCTCTAAATCTGCATCGTCGCAAACAATGAAGGGGTCGCTTCCTCCTAGTTCCAGTACAGTTTTTTTCAGTCTAGAGGTGGCTCTCTGAGCTACTTTAGCACCTACAGGCACACTTCCAGTAAATGTTACCGCATTAACTCCACCTGAATCTATAAGGGATTCTGCACTCTTCGAATCTCCAACCAATGTTTGAAAGACACCTTCAGGCACCCCTGCCTTATTGAAAGTCTTTTCAATTTCAATCCCGCTTTGCATGGTCGCACTTGCAGGTTTCAGCACAATGGTATTTCCCATCATTAAAGAAGGAGCCGCAAACCTCAATCCTTGCCAATATGGAAAATTCCATGGCATTATACTGGCTATAACTCCAAGTGGCTCGAAAGTTACCACACTTTTCCTTGCATCTGTATTAATGACTTCGCCTGCTGAGAAGAGTTTTGCATTATCTGCAAAGTATTCGATTGTCCAGGCACATTTATCGATTTCAGCTCTAGATTCTCTAATTGATTTTCCCATCTCCTGTGTCGCAGTCCTAGCTAGACCTTCTTTGTTTTTCCTCAGTTCATTGGCAAATGAATACAAATGGTCAGCCCTTTTGTCTATATTTTTTTTCCACTCCACAAACTCATTCCTTGCTCTTCTTACCAATTCATCTATTTGCTCTTGATTAATTATATTATATTCATTAATGACCTCTTCTGTTGCAGGATTTATTGTTTGTACCTTTCTTGTGGATCCAGCTGGAGCATCATCATTTCTTTTGCTCATCAATATTTAGTACAGACCTTCTCTTGTTATAATCATTATTTTTGCTTGGCAATCATATTCATGCCATATATTAAATGAATAACTCTCTGCTCCGTTCTTGATAACAGAGAGGTATATAGCATGCATGCCATTTGTTCCCTTGGAATTATAGGATCTCTTTCTCCTGCAACCATGAGTATATATCTTTTGTTGTAAGGTTTGAAATTTTTTCAGGAGTTAACGATATCATAGGCCGGAAAGCCTATCAAGTATTCCTAAATTATTAACTAGAGACGAACTGCTAAAGAGCCTCAGTTACGAGACCGAGCTTATCTGTAAGCTCCATGTTTTGGGAGTAGTCAACAGGACAGGTGATTACAGAGACTGCATCATCATCTTCCAGTGCAGATTTTAGAGTTGGAAGGAGCTCCTCTGTACGATTGATCCGATACCCTTTTGCTCCAAAGCTTTCAGCGTACTTTACAAAGTCAGGCGTATTGAAATCGACAGAGGAATGGTGCCCGAGCTCCAAGTCCATTTTCCATTTAATCAATCCGTAAGATTGGTCCTCCCAGATAAGGACTACAAGGGACACATGCTCTCGTACGGCTGTTGCCAGCTCCGAGCCAAGCATCAAGAATCCTCCATCTCCAGCTACAGCAAGCACCTTGCGGTCCGGGCAGGCGAGCTTGACTGCTATCGCTCCAGGT
>DATFBV010000001.1:0-3985 GCA_035253605.1 Nitrososphaera sp. | reverse complement strand
AGCTTGCCAACTACTTGAACATCCTTGCCTACCTCACTTACGGCTGGAGCTCGGATAAATACTCCCTTAAATGCCTCATTCCCCAGTATGCTTAATGAAAGATCTGCTTCAAAGGAGTCGTTCTGTCTTCCAAAGGCATTCCTCTCAATGACAATGTCAAGGCTGCCTATCAATTTCTGCTTTGTATCTCCTACAATTCTGTCATAAGCCCTTTTTGACAGCATTATCATGCCAGCGCATGTGCCAAGCACTGGCATACCTTCGGATATACGCTTCTTTATTACAGGCATAGAGCGTTGTATGGCAACAAGACTACTTTGCACAGTACTTTCGCCGCCTGGCAAAATAAGACCATCAATCCTTTCAATCTCCTCAGGGTAGCGCACCAAATCGACATTCCCGTTGATATGAAGCTCTTGCAACGCATGGTTTGTGGCAGCTACATTTTCCTCTATATCTCCCTGAAGACCAAGGACTCCAATGGTTATAGTGTTTTTTTTGGTGCTACTGCCACTGCTCAGACATGTTCGCCTCTTTCCTGCATACGAAGCTCAAGATTATTTGTATCCATTCCAAGAAGTGACTTCTTTTCATCAACCATCTTTTGCGCTTCCATCACTATCTTGGGATCGTCATGGAATGTCGTAGCAAGTACGACTGCCCTTGCTCTCTGAGCAGGGTCATCAGACTTGAAAATGCCAGAACCTACGAACACACCGTCGCAGCCAAGATTCATCAAAAGTGCTGCATCTGCCGGCGTGGTAATCCCCCCCGCTGCAAAATTAACTACAGGTAGCCTTCCAAGGCGCGCGGTTTCTTCGGCTATTTCATAGGATACTTTCAGTTCACGAGCAGCCTTCATCAGTTCCTGTCTGTCACTATCCTGATAAATTGATCGGATCCTGCGTATTTCGCTGTTGACCATGCGAATGTGAGTTACTGCCTCAGACACATTGCCAGTTCCCGGCTCACCCTTAGTCCTTATCATTGCGCAGCCCTCTTCGATCCTACGTAATGCTTCTCCAAGGTTCTTGGCGCCATTGACAAAAGGAGTCGTGAAGTCCCATTTCCAGATGTGGCGTTCCTCATCTGCGGGTGTCAGCACTTCACTTTCGTCTATCATGTCAACGCCTACAGCTTCTAGTATCTTTGCTTCGTCTGTATGGCCAATCCTGCACTTAGCCATGATTGGGATTGTTATCGCGTCCATTATTTCCTGTATTACCTTGATGCTTGCAGTTCTTGCTACTCCTCCAGCCTTCCTAACATCATATGGCAGCTTGTCAAGAACCATGACTGCTACTGCGCCGGCATCTTCTGCAATGACTGCCTGCTCTACATTTGTTACATCCATTACTACCCCATGTTTTTGCATGTGGGCAAAGCCGCGCTTTAATAAAGTGGTCCCGCGAAGCATTCGGGCGTTCTCTATTGTCTCTACTTTAATGCCCTTAGGTCTTGGCTCGGTGGCCACGAGAGATATCGTCATTATGATACTACAAACACAATTGGCTGGAATGCTGTATATATCTTCTGTCAGGTTCCTTTCGAATCATATGTCAAGCATTATCCAATTGCTCACTATTATGTGGATTGTACAACTGTAGAAGCTTCGAAATTGGCCGAGCTGAAGCTTTTCGAGCAATTTCATATCTAGTGGCTCGACTTTATTGCGATAAATACTGAGCGTTATCTGTACTAACTAATTATTGCCGACCGACTGTCAAGATCTATGCTGAATAGACCTGATGTAGTTCAGAAGGCCACCTGCTATCAGAACTTCTCTCTGTCTTTGAGTCAAATCGACCTTGAGCGTGATCTTATTCTTATCAGCGATCGCTTCAATCATTTTATTGTTCTCATTCTTCAAGCTGCTGACTACATTTTCTATTGTAATGGGTGTACCCTGAACCAGCAGCTCAAAGTCAGAGGCATTTTGGAACTCAAATGGTATGATCCCAAAGTTGATTAAGTTTGCTTTGTGAATCCTTGCAAACGATTTTGCAATGACACCTTTGACTCCGAGATACATGGGCGCCAATGCAGCATGCTCTCTACTAGATCCCTGACCATAGTTTTCGCCTCCAATAATAAAGCCACCGTGTTTTTCCTTTGCTCTTTTTGCAAAGTCAGGGTCGATCCAATAGAACACGTATTCACTTATCGCCGGCACATTGCTCCTAAGAGGCAGTATCTTAGCTCCAGCCGGCATTATAGCGTCGGTGCTGATATTGTCTCCTACTCTTATCAACACTTCACCCTGCAGGACGGATTCCATGGGCTGCCGCAGAGGAAGAGGACGTATATTGGGACCTCTCGATATCTGTATCTTATCAGCCTGGTCGGGGTGAGCTGGCGCGACAATGGATGAGTCATCGATTACAAACTTATCCGGCCATGGGATATTGGGATACGCGCCAAGGTCACGCGGATCAGTTATCTTTCCTGTTACAGCGCAAGCAATACACACTTCTGGCGACGTCAGGTAGACCTTGTCGTCCTTGGTACCGCTCCTTCCTGGCCAGTTCCGATTGAAAGATCTAATTGAAATCCAATCAGTTCCTGGCGCAGAGCCCATGCCTATGCAGCCCTGGCAGCCACTTTCAAGGAGTCGGGCGCCGGAAGCAATGATATCATATATTGGACCGTCACGCGCTACAGTCTCAAGGACTTGCTTTGACCCGGGGTTAATGGCCATAGTGACATTTGAGTGGACCTTTCTGCCCTTGAGCACATGAGCAACAGTCATCATTTCAACATAACTTGAATTAGTACACGAGCCGATGAGCACCTGATGAACATCAACCCCCTGCACATCGCGTACCTTGTGTACGGCATCAGGTGATCCTGGGAGCGCAATCAGCGGTTCAAGCTCGCTCAGGTTTATCTCTATGTTTTCATCATAGCTGCAGTCAGGGTCTGCCATGTAACGCTTATAGTCATGCGGCCTGCCCTGACGGGTCAGGTAGTCAAGTGTGACTTGATCTGATTCAAACATAGACGTGGTGGCACCAAGCTCTGCGCCCATATTGCATATTGTTCCTCTTTGAGGGACACCAAGACTCCTAATACCTTCGCCATAGTACTCAAAGATCTTACCCACTCCTCCTTTAACAGACAGTCTGCGTAGCATTTCAAGGATTATGTCCTTGGCAGTGACCCAAGGTCTGAGCGTGCCAGTCAATTTTACTCCTACTATCTTGGGCATTTTGGTGTAGAACGGCGCGCCGGCCATGGCTACAGCCACATCTAGACCCCCTACTCCAATTGCCATCATGCCTGCACCACCTGCAGTAGGAGTGTGGCTATCAGAGCCTATCAGCAATTTGCCCGGTACTGAAAAGCGTTCAAGGTTTACTTGATGACATATGCCATTGCCGGGCTTGCTATAATAGATGCCATATTTTGAGGCAAATGTCTGGAGGAAACGGTGATCATCGGCGTTTTCAAACCCAGTCTGTAGAATATTATGGTCTACATAGATGGCGGCATGTTCTACCTTGACCCGCGGTATTCCCATGGCTTCAAATTGCAGGCAAGCCATAGTGCCAGTTGCATCTTGCATAAGAACCCGGTCTACCTTAAGACCGATTTCATGGCCTGGCTCGACCTTGCCTTCCACAAGATGATCTGAAATTATCTTTTGAGCAAGACTTAAAGAAACCATTATCCCTCAGGTCTCTTGTGAGCAATGGATATTTAATAATATAGGATTAGAGTTGAATTCGTTATTATGTCCCTGGATCTTCTAAAACTACACTGATCTTTTGTAAAAGCTTCTCAGTAGTTGGCACTAGGCGGATGCACCTCATAATGCTATTAACCTTAATGATTCACTTCAGCTGCTCAAAAGACATGACAAATAGAACTCGAATCGAAATAATCAGTCAGATTCTTGAAATTGCAAATGGAGGCGTAACTTGTAAGACGAGGATAATGTACAAGGCAAATCTTAGCTATGCACAATTGAAAGAGTATCTCAGGA